>DYKC01000070.1 GCA_020722825.1 Vermiphilus sp. | reverse complement strand
AACAACTCTGGTAAGGCTTTGCTGATTTTCTAACTTTTTGGAGCTAATATATTACCTTAACAGAATCGTAGGCAAAAGTCAAATTTTCTTCCACCACCTTTTTCGCCTCTGATTGATTCTGGTATTTTTATCTTATTCAATGTCAAATTCCTTGAGAAGTGTGCCTCTGCTGGTATTCTATAACCATTCTTCTTTAGTTTGTATCACTGGTGTGTTCGTCTGTAATTATAATAATCCATAAAGTGTCCTGGATTCAATCTGGTTATTTCATCCTCGGTTACTACCTCTCCAGATAACTTCCTTACCCATTCCAAACGGCTCTTGGCTCTATTTAAACCTCTTTTCTTAAGGACAACTGGAGGTTCTGGCAGGTGTCAAAGAGGAAAAGTTATCCACAGTTATTGGTAGTTATCAACTTCCCTCTTGGGAAACTTCCCCTATTACTATGAATAAGAATATCTGTAACCATCACTTGAATATACTACACCTAATATTTCTTACTTCCCCAGAATATTTTTTTGGAATTGCTACTGTCACCACAGCAGTATGGTTATTCTTTTCCGGAGGAATAATCTTTATTATTCTTCCTGAACAGACCCTTTTTCCTTTTCGGTTTAAGGCATCTACTTTTTCTCCTTTTTCTGGTAAAGGCAAGAATTCATAAGGAAGAGAGACGGTCGCTTCCTTTTCATTGAAAGCATTATCAACAACAAATATTGCCAGTCCCGGGCAAACAGCAATGCATTTACCACATCCTTTACATTTTTTCTCATTCAACTTGGGGAGATTGATAATTGGTTTGCCAACTTTAATCGCTCCAAAAGGGCAGGCCGTCTCACAGGGATTACAGGGAATTTCCTGGACACATTCAATTACCGCCACCGGCCCTTTCTTTAATCGTTCTTTCGAAGGATATCCGGGAGAATTTTGGTAAAATTTCTCCTCAAAATATTTCATATATTTTCTCTTTTTCTTGATTTCGCTCTTCGCCAAAAGGCCCCTGGCGAAGAGCTAATAGCCTCTCCTGGATTACATTCTTCTTTTTCTTTGCTTCTTGATGAGAAATATACCCTAAGGATTCAGTCATCGCTATTCCGGCAAGCTTTCCTTCCTCCATCGCGGTGGAGGCCTCCTCCACTCCAGAGACATCTCCAGCGACGTAAAGGTGAGGGATAGAGGTCTGCATATTTTTATTGTGGAGAGGAACAAACCCTCCTAAAATTCGAGAATAGAAAAATCGACATCCAGCCATCCAGCATAATTCTGCTAAAGGCTCCAATCCCACCGCTAAGCAGACAAGGTCTGCTTTCAGCTTTTTTTCGCTTCCTTTTATTGGCTTAAATTTCTTATCAACTTTTGCGATAACCACCTTTTCCACTTCATTTTTTCCTTCTGCTTTCAAAATTGTATGGCTGGTAAGAACTGGCACTCCCATCCTCCTTATCTTTGCGGCATGGACCAGATAACCACCAATTCTTGGTAAAACCTCTACGATGACTAAGACTTCTGCTCCCGCCTGGAGTAACTGGTAGGAAACGATAAGGCCAACATTACCCGAGCCGACCATCACAATCTTTCTTCCTGGGAGAACCCGGTGAAGGTTTATCATTGTCTGGGCGGCACCAGCTCCCATCACCCCGGGTAAGGTCCAGCCAGGGAAGGAAAGAGGATTCTCTGAGGCGCCAGTAGCGATAAGAATCCTTTTTGCTACGAGAATCTCAGTTTTGTTCTCTCTCTTTATTCCTAAAAGACCGTTCTTAAAGATTCCCCAGACAACTGTATTGAGCATCACCTCAACATCTAAATCTTTTGCTTCCTGCAAAAGTTGTTTGCCAATATCATAGCCTCTTATTCCCGCCTTATGTTCAGAAGAGCCAAAGAAACGATGAATCTGCTTAAAAAGTTGACCCCCGGCTCTATCATTCTCATCAATTAAGGTTACCCTTGCTCCAGCTTTAGCCGCTTCAATGGCGCCAGAAAGTCCCGCTGGACCTCCTCCGACTACCACAACCTCCTTTTTTATACTTTCTTTTTCCATTTGCCGAGACCTTTCTGTGTTTCTATCCTCATTCCTGGTTTTACCAAAGTAACGCAGGTGCGCACATTAGGGACTCCATTCACGGTCATTACACAGTCGGTGCATTGACCGATGGCACAAAAGATACCTCTTGGTTCTTTATTTTTGGAGGTATAACGAAATACCTTTATTCCGGCGGCGGCTAAGGAAGCAGCAATCGGCTCACCTTCATAGGCGGAGATTGGGTTGCCGTTAAAGTAAATTGTGAGTTCCTTCCCATGTTTCGCTTTGCCCAAAATAGGATGATTCTCTACTCTTTCGTTCATCTCTAAGTAAGATTAAGCTTTTATTAATCTCTTTTCTTTAGCTGATTGAGAAGCCAGAAGAGAAATTCGGGTTATTTCTCTTCCTTCCTCTAAAGTAACTGGAGGAGTTAAACCTTCTAATATTTCCTGGATAAAAACATTTGTTTCTTCTTTTAGTGAGGTATCTGGAGGAATATCTTCTGTTATTGGTGATTCACTATCAATCTTACCATAGAGTTTTTGACCTCTTTCATCCACTCTTACCTCCAAATAACCTTTTTCGCCTACTACTTTGTTAGTTAAAGGAGGTGGGTTTAATGCGCCTACACCGAAATCTACTGTTCCTACCACCCCATTCTTAAAATTAAGAATGATAGGAGCAATATCCATAACCCCTCTTTCTAAAGGTAAAGTAACTCTTGAAGCATATACTGATTCCACTTCTCCAAAAAGATCCATCTGGTAAGCAATAAAATGTATATGAGCAGCAAGGAAAAGATCGCCAGCAATTTCTGGAATATTGAACCATTTTCCTCTTCCTGCATAGTAACAATCATAGGCAGTTAAAGGCTTTCCAATTTTAGGCAGATATTTTTTTAAGAGGATATGTTTGGACTCCAATATGCAGTTAAGCCCGTGATGTAGAATAATATCATTCTTTCTGGCCAATTTTACCAGTTCATCATATTCTTTCAGAGTCTGGACCATCGGATACTCTACTATTACATGTTTTTTATTCTCCAGGGCAGCCCTAATTATCTCGTAATGAGCCAGATTGGGAACAGCTACACTGACGGCATCTATCTTATCTGAGGTTACCAGTTCACGAAAGTCTTTCATGACCTCTACCTTATATTTCTCTTTTATAGCCGGCCACCTATCTTCCTTCTCTTCACAGACCAATACAACCTCTGCCTTAGGATTTGCCAAAAAAGCATTTCCTCTGATATTAGATAAACCTCCTGCCGCACCTACCAAACCTACTCTTACCTTATCCATAAACAGCCTCCTTTCGATATTGATTGAATGCCTCTACTTGCGCCAAAACATTAGCCTTAGGATACTCCGGCCGATACCACCTGAGAACATTGCAAATAAAGCCACCTTCCGGGCTGTTGAGTTTTTCCACAAGTTCCTTTGCTTCTCTTCTCACTTCCTCAGGAGTCCCGCGTGCCAACGTTTCCTTCATATCCACTGCACACTTGAGACACTTTTTACCTTTAACCTTTTTTTGTAAAGTATCGATCCCCACTGCATGGGGTTCTAAAAACTGAAGGACATCAACTTCCATCTCTAACAGGTCATCCAGTATAACTCTTATATCTCCATCTAAGAGTATGCCCGTGTACATCCCTTCTTGATGAATATGTTTAAATAAATCTCGATAGAAATGTTTGAAGTATTTCCGAAAAAGATCAGGATTAAACATCATACCGCTGGAGCCAGCAAACTCATCAATAAGGTTTACCATATGTGCCCCTGCTTTTTTCCATTTAGGAATTAACCGATGATGATATTCAAAGATTTTCTCTATTAACTCTACCACAAAATTGACATTATCGGCTAATTTCATTAGCAGATAATCATAACCTAAGATATTGAAAGCAATTAAAAAAGCAGCAGGGTCAAGATAACCACAGATGAAACGGTCTGGGTAAAACTGTTTAATTGTTTTGCTTAACTTATCAAAAAAAGGATTGGTAATCTCAGGGTTAGGAAATTCATAACCTTCTAATGAATTTTTGTTCCTTAAAGGATTTTTCAATACCGTATAGGCTGAATTTTCATCCAGAGGAACTTTTTGCAGACAACCCCATTCGTCCCTCCGTAAAGATTCTCCCAATTCTGTTTTTCCGAGATGCTCAAATGTCCAGTGATAGGTTACCCAGGCAGAGTCAAAATTCTCTGTTCCGGGAATAAAAGTCACCTTATTTGAATCCAGAGTGCCATAAGCATTATAAATTTTAGGAACATCTACCAGTTCAATCGGTAAAATGTCCGGTTTTTCAAATTCAATTGCCTTCTTCATTAAGTCAATATGACTCATCTTCTATTCAGAAAATCGGCTAAAACGGTATAGTTATAAGATTTCGGCCAGTTAATCTTTCTCTTATAAAATCTTTTTGGATTAAATGGTTCCAGAGATAGAGAAGGGTTTTTAGAAATAATATATTCGGCAAATATTTTCCCAATAATCGGAGCAAAGGCCATGCCATTGGAGAAACCGGCCACAATGAAAAGATTTTCTATTTCGGGCACCGGTCCCACACAGGGAAGCCCATCGGCAGTAAATGCCATTGTTCCGGCCCAGGTTCTGATAATACTGATATCCTCTAAACCCTTAAAGATGATATTAAAAATAGCTGTACTTCCACAAATCTCATCAGGAGAAAGGTCTTCTTTGTAATGGTCATTTCGTTTTCTTGCTTCTGTTCCCAAACCTCCGACAATGAGATTGCCGCTTTTCTGCTGGGTAGAGCCAAAGATAACCTGATTGTCTAAGACCGCTTCCATTGAATAGACAGGAAGCTCTGGCACCCTTTCCGTTACCACTGCCACCTGCCTTAAGGGAAGGATGTCTATCTCGGGAATTAAAAGAGGTGCCCAGGCATTGGCAGCATTGATGATTAATTTTGCTTTGAGATAACCTTTTTTCGTTTGCACACCAATTGCTTTTCCATTTCTGATGACAATTTTTTCTACTGGGGTATAGGTAAATATTTTTGCTTTATGCCTTTCTGCTGCGGCAGCAAAACCAAGGTTTAACTGAAAGGGATTCAATGTTCCATCGGTTGGTCGGAATCTGCTACCCGTGGCAATATTGGAAAGGAGAGGGCAGACCTCCTTTGTTTCCTTACTGTCTAAAAGTATTACCTCGTCATCGCCAACCTTTTTCTGGAAGGGGACCAATTTTTCCTTAAAGTATTCCCATTCTTCATCGCTTGTTGCAACATCTATCCCACCGGCCCGATTATACTCAAAATCATATTTTAATTCTTCGGCCAAAGAGGGAAGTATCCTGTTGTTCTCTTTAGTATAGGTAA
>DYKC01000069.1 GCA_020722825.1 Vermiphilus sp. | reverse complement strand
GATGACATTACCAGAATGGAAATAGACCATCTTTTCACTTTCTGACGCTCATACATTACATTCTGGTAAAACCAATTGAAAGCGGTTTATATGAAAGGAAAAAACATCCTGAACATAGAGTATGGAGAGGGCCTATGCCAAAAGAAGGAATGATGCTTCAGTATGACACATCAGACCATGATTTTCTTGAAGGAAGAGGTCCAAGACTCTATCTCATTGGCGGGGTAGATGATACTACAAATGAAGTTCCTTTTGCCTTGTTTTTCCTTAAGGACGGCACTAAAAAAATTTGACATTTTTAAACTGTATTTTACAATATTCTGTTTTGCAGTAAAATATCTTGGTGCAAACAGAGAACCAATAAGGAGATGACGAAAAATGCTTTCCTGGATAAAAGACGAAGAGCATTTTCAACAGGTTAAGAAAGAACATAAGGATTTTTTTGTTCTTGCTTTTTATGGTGGTTTCTCATCTTCGGCTGAAAGGTTTCTGAATGAATTGAAGATCTTCAGCGAGGAGAACGAAAACCTGCAGATTTACATCGTTGATGTAGAGAAAGTTAAAGGATTGCACAAGGAGTTTCAGGTTGAGGTGGTACCTACGGTTATCAGTATTGAAAAGGGAGAGGCTACCAGAAGGGTGGAAGGGCTTGAAAGCGGCAGGTTCTACGGAAGGGTTTTTGGTGTAGGGTCGGTATCTGCTCATAGCAGAGGAGAGAAAAGCAAATCTCACAGTGTTACGGTTTATACTAGCCCCGGATGTCCTGCGTGCGGGGCAGTTAAAAATTACTTGAGGAAAAGGGGAGTTAATTTCCGTGAAATAGATGTATCCAGAAACCAGAGTGCTGCAGAACATCTTGTGGCACGTAGTGGGCAGATGGCAGTTCCCCAGATTGACATAAACGGAAGGCTGATAGTGGGTTTTGACCAGGCAAAGATAGAAAGGTTACTTGTATCTTAAACAAGGAGGGGATGATGAGAAAAATGAGACCCATAAACGGCAAGGTTGTTGTTAAACCTCTAAAATCCGAGGAGAAAACCTCTGGAGGCATATACATTCCGGATACAGCCAAGGAAGACCTGAACGAAGGGAAGGTAATTGCTGTAGCCAAGGATGCGACTGACGAGGTAGCAGTGGGAGACCATGTCTTTTATAAAGAATTTAGCGGTAGCGAAATAGAGATGGATGGAGAGAAATATATTATTTTGAGCGAAGAAGATCTTTTGGCAAAATATGAGGTTTCTGATAAAATACCCGACTGATGTTATCAACCTTGATAATGTAAGGGTGAGATGCTTAAAAAAGAGAATATCGTTTCATCTTTTTTGGCTTTTCTGACCCACTGGTGGCCAGAACAGGCGGGATTACACTCTCTATCAACTGCACTTTGATGCAAAAGGTATGGGGAAGGTATGTGAGAGTATGAAGCCTCTGGCTGAGCGTCTGGGCGTTCCTGCTCCGGTTCCAAGGCGGGCGGGTTTCTGCTACACCCACGTTTCAATATTCGGCGGGAAGGTTATCTATCCTGAAGACTCTGAACCTACACCCACTCTGTTATAAAAAGCCCCGAAGAGATTGATAAACTTGAAGAACCGGATAATTATCTTGAGACGCCTTTGATTAAGAAAAAGCTTGAGGTTCTTGAAGAACTGCGGCGATATCGTCCGGATGCTCCAAAGTTCAATGGACTTTGCAGAGGAGGAACCAAAGATAAAGAGACTTCTGGATCTTACGAGGAAAATGGAGGAAAGAGGAAATGAGTAAACTTGCACTTCTGGGCGGTAGAAAGGCGGTAACATCAGACCCGAAAGATATTTTCAGGTGGCCTATCGTTACAAAGGAAATGGAGGATTCGGTATTGGAGGTTTTAAGGGCTGGGAATATGTCAGGTACCAATATAACGAAACAGTTTGAGAGAGGTTTTGCTGACTGGCACGGCATGAATTATGGGCTGGGATGTAATACCGGTACTGCGGCTCTTCACTGTGCTTTTTTTGGTATCGGCATCGGAAAAGGGGATGAGGTCATATGTCCGTCAGTCACATACTGGGCTTCCTGTCTGCCTGTCTTTTCCTTGGGCGGCACGGTTGTCTTTGCGGATATAGACCCTGATACACTATGCATTGACCCGGCGGATATTGAGAAGAGGATTACTAAAAAAACAAAAGCGATTCTGGTGGTACACTACTGCGGCAGACCTGCCGATATGGATAGAATAATAACTGTTGCCCGTAAGTACAACCTGAAGATAGTTGAGGATGTTTCTCACGCTCACGGAGCAATGTATAAAGGCAGGATGGTGGGAACCTTTGGAGATGTCTCTGCCTTTTCCTGTATGAGCGGGAAATCTTTTGCCATAGGTGAAGCAGGGATTATGCTTACCAATGACAGAGAAATTTATGAAAGGGGTATTGCTTTCGGGCACTATGAAAGACACAATGAACTGACAGTTCCGGAGTTAAAGAAAGGAGCGGGCTTACCATGGGGTGGCTACAAGTACCGTATGCACCAGATGTCTTCTGCTGTGGGGCTGGTACAACTTAAAAAGTATCCTTCAGAGATGGCTGAGATAGACAGGGCAATGAACTATTTCTGGGATAGTCTTGATGGACTGCCCGGTGTCAGGTCGCCCAGGCCTGCTAAAGGTTCAGGGACAACGATGGGCGGGTGGTATTCTCCACTCGGACACTATAAAAGTGATGAACTGAATGGTTTATCCATTACAAGGTTTTGTGAGGCGGTCCGGGCAGAAGGGGTGAATTTAGCGCCCGGCTGCAACATCGCTTTGCATAAACACCCGCTGTTGAACGTACTGGATGTTTATAAAGATGGCAGACCAACGGTAATATCTAATTCCGTGGAAGATATACGCGGGTTTGGGGGACCGCTTCCCGTCACTGAAGGAATCCAGTCACGTGTTTTCAGGGTACCCTGGTTCAAAAAATATTATCCTGAGATTATAAAGGAGTACGCCGGTGCAATAAGGAAGGTGATTGAAAACCACAAGGAACTGCTTTCAGATGACCCCGGTGATCCTGAAAACATCGGTAGTTGGGGACTTTCTTTCCACTAATGTAGCGGGGCAATTCCTTACACGGTCTTAGTGTGGCATAAATGCCGCTGCTATCATGAGGAGCAAAATTATGGAGAAGATTGCAATAGATGGAGGCATTCCTGTGCGGGCAAGACCGATGCCTGCAAGGGTGATGCTTGGTGAGACGGAAAAAAAAGCAGTACTAAAACTTTTCAGAAAGGTGATGACCTTCGGTGGTGCTTTTGACAGATACGGCGGTGTTGAGGTGGATGCATATGAAAGAGAATTTGCAGCATATTTCGGAGTGAGGTTTGCAACTGCGGTCAGTTCGGGCACAGCAGCAATCCATTCCGCAATTGCTGCATTGCGATTGGAACCAGGAAGCGAGATAATTACCACACCCATAACAGACCCCGGTACGGTATCGCCTATTCTATTTCAGCAGTGCATACCTGTCTTTGCAGATGTTGAGTACTCTACACTTAACCTGTCCCCCGCTTCGGTTGAGAAAAATATTACCGCAAAAACCAGAGCAGTCATAGTTGTTCATCTTGCAGGAAATCCTGCAAAAATTGAAGAAATAGTCCGGATTGCCCGACGGCATAAAATCTACGTTATTGAGGACTGTGCCCAGTCACACGGCGCTAAATATAACGGGCGGTATGTTGGTTCTTTCGGGGATCTCAGTTGTTTCAGTATGATGAGCGGCAAACATACCACAAGCGGCGGGCAGGGTGGGATGGTATTAACAAACAATGAAGAATTATACTGGAACGCCAAACGTTTTGCAGACAGAGGCAAGCCTTTCAACTCTCCGGAAACGACCAATCTTTTTGCAGGACTTAACTACAGGATGACTGAACTTGAGGCGGCAATCGGAAGGATACAACTGAAAAAACTGAAAAAGATTATGGAAAAAAGGGTGAGGGTCTGGGAAGGATTGAAGAAGGGATTTGAAAAAGAACTCTCCTGTTTCAAACTCTGGAAGATTTTGCCTTCAGCAGAACCCAATCCCTGGTTTTGTTTTGTTCTGCCGGAAAAGAAAAAACTGAAGGTGGACAAACAAACCTTATCAAAAGCGCTCCAGGCAGAAGGTATCCCCGTGGGAGCCCACTATGTTATACCAATATATCAGCAAAAATGGATTGTTGAAAGAAATACGTTCGGGAAATCCCGTCTTCCCTGGAGTTTGCCAGGTGTAAGAAAGATAAACTATGAAAACAGCTGTCCTTCTGCAGAAAGGGCTCTTGCCGAATATATGACGATGTACATACATGAATGCTGGGGGGAAAAAGAGGTCAGTGATACAATAAAGGCGTTCAGAAAAGTTGAACAATATTACGGGAGATAAAAAATGATAGATGTGCACACGCACATTATGACAATGTGGGGTGAAAAACCGTTTACGGAGAAACATCTTGTGAAAAGGATGGGCGAACTGGGAATAGATAGGTTTGTAATCCTGCCCATTGTCGCTCAGGAATCTCCCTATTTTTATTTCGGAACCGAAGATGTCCTGAAGGTTTATAAGCGCCACCCCAGAAAGGTGATACCGTTTTGCAACATAGACCCGCGTGCAGGAGGAAATTCTCCTGAAACGGATTTTTCTTCTTTGCTGAACAGATACAAAAAAGCCGGATGTAAAGGACTTGGAGAGGTAATGGCTAATGTCTACTTTGACAGCCCTCTGTGCATAAATCTTTTCAGGCAGTGTGGTAAGGCGGGCCTGCCTGTTTTGTTTCACATCCATACCAGAGTAGGCGGCAGTTACGGGCTGGTAGATGACCTGCACCTACCCCGTCTGGAAAATACGCTTAAAAAGTGCCCGGACACTATTTTCATCGGGCACTCAGCGGCTTTCTGGTCAGAGATAAGCGGTGATGTAACCGATGAGACGAGAGGCGGTTATCCCAAGGGACCCGTGAGTCCCGGAGGTCGGGTGCAAAAACTTTTCAAAAGTTATCCGAACCTCTATGCAGACCTGTCTGCCAGCAGTGGATATAATGCCATTACGAGAGACAGGCAGTACGGCTATAAACTTCTAACAGAGTTTCAGGACCGTCTGCTCTTTGGCACAGACCTCTGCCACATAGGGCAGGAGACGCCCATAGTGGATTATTTCAAAGATATACTGGAAAGGGGGATAATATCCGAGACTGTACACAGGAAGATAACGCAGACAAATGCCGAAAAAATTCTGAAACTGTAAAGATAAAATCATAGTCCCTCACGACAAAAGACAGGGGCTCTAGGTAAAGGAGGTTACAAAGTAGCTCTGGTTTCTCTTGACGCATTTTACCCCCAGCGATTATAGCATAAGCCATTGATAGACAACAAGTAAAAGCAATTTTCTTCTTTCAAGTTCTGGCTACCCC
>DYKC01000068.1:4371-5576 GCA_020722825.1 Vermiphilus sp. | reverse complement strand
ATGAAGTTAATGAAAAAGTAAGAGATGAGAAGCAAAGAGAATGGTCTTTGGGGAATTAGGATATGCAGGAGCAATAGATTTTTTGTTTCAAAGGAAGACAGACAAAGTGTTACCCATATACTCAACTCTTACACTATGGGAAATTGCAGGAGGGGATAAAGACAATCCTTATTTCCATCCCCTGAAAAGACTGCAGTATGAAATGCAAATGTGTGATTTTGACCTTAAGATTTTCTGCTTCTATTAAGTATCCTTTCTTCGTAGATGGTATAGAGTACTGGAATAAAAAACAGGGTAAAGAAAAAACTCACCACCAGTCCCCCAAGTATTGAAAAACCGAGAGGAACCCATATCTCAGAGCCCTCTCCTCTTGAAAGTGCCATAGGTATAAGACCGAAAACTGTGGTGAGTGTGGTCATAAGAACAGGTCTGAGTCTTAACTTTCCGGCTTCCATAACCGCCTGATGCAGTTCAACCCCCTGTTTTCTGAGTTGTTTTATAAAACTTACCAACACGATGCCGGTTTCCACTCCTATGCCCACCACCATAATAAGCCCGATGAACGAAATAATGGAAAGTGTACTGCCTGTCAAAAAGAGAGCCCAGATTACTCCAATCAGGGAAAAAGGTATGGCAAACATAACAACGAATGGGTCAATTATAGACTCAAACTGGCTTGCCATAATCATAAACACCAGGATTATGCCCAGAATTAAAGCAAGCGTCAACTGCGCAAAACTCTTCTGTTGTTCCTCAAACTCACCGCCGAAGGATATGGAAAATCCCGGTGGCAATTTCATCCCTTTCAGTCTTTCTTTTACTTCGCTTATAACGCTTCCCAGGTCCCTCCCGTAGATTTCCCCCTCTATCTTTACAACCCTTTCCCTTCCCTTCCTTTCTATCTTCAGGGGGCCGGTTGACTTCTTTACGGTTGCTATCTGCGACAGTGATACCTGTCTCCCAGTAGGCAGGGTAACAAGCAGGTCTTCCAGATTCTCCACTGTATTTCTATCCTCTTCTCTCAGTCTTACCTCAATATCGTATTCCTCACCGGCTTCCCTGTAGTATGTCGCCACCGAACCCTGAAAACAGGTTGCCACGGTATCAGAGATAGCCGCTACATTCAGTCCGAGAGCGGATGCCTTCTCCCTGTCTATCAATACCTGAAGTTCAGGCTTCCCCTCCTTTCTTGATATCTCCACGTC
>DYKC01000068.1:0-4271 GCA_020722825.1 Vermiphilus sp. | reverse complement strand
CCACCCTCTCCCACTCCATAACGACAGTATGACATCTCTGTTTCGGGCACCTCTTCGTATATAATATCCTCTACCTTTTTAACCACACCTCCGGTCTTCTCGTATCTCGTTCCCACGGGAAGTGTAATTTTGAACTCGGCTGAACCCTCGTCAATTTCAGGAATAAATGCAGTACCGACAAATCTTGTAAGGGCCAGGCTCCCAATAAGAAAAAGGACGCTCAGTAAAATCACTGTTTTGCGGTGTCTGAGCGCCCAGCCAAGAAACATTTCATAGGTATTGACCAACTTTCCAAACCATGCATCAGTAAAGAACATTACCTTTTCTCCAATACTTTTCTTTTTTGAACCTGCACCTTTGGTCTTCCTGAAAGAGAAGAATTTTGAAGAAACCATGGGGATAAGCATCAATGCGGTAAAAAGGGAGGCAATCAGTGCCATTGAGGTCACATAGGCAAGTTGCTTAAAGAAGATAGCCGTAATACCCCCCGTGAAGACTATAGGGACAAATATTGCCACCATACACGAAACAGATGCAGCAAGGGCACCGGCTACCTCTGTCCCCCCTGTAAGGCAGGATTGCTGCAGTTCCTCTCCATTCTCAAGGTGCCGGTGTATGTTTTCATGGGTCACTATTGCAGCGTCAACCACCATACCTATGGCGATAGCCAGAGCAGAAAGTGAGATAATGTTTATTGTATGCCCTGCCATAAATAAAAAGATAAAGGTGACTATAAGGGAAATAGGGATGGCACTTGCTATTATGAGAGAGGACCGCAGGTTACCCAGAAACATAAAAATAATAAGCAAAACAAGTATTCCGCCTGTCAGAAGTGTATTTTTAAGGTTATCTATGGACTTGATAACCTGGTCGGAAGAATCCATTTCTATGTGAAATTCTATGTCGGAAGGGATGTTTTGTTTCAACTCTTCCATCTTTTTAAAAACACCCCTGCAGACACTGACAGTATTGGCATCTGACTCTTTCTGTACCATCAATATCAAACCTGGGCGCCTGTTCACAAGGGTTCCCTGCGTTATCTCCTTGTAGTCGTCCTTTACCGTGGCTATATCCTTTAACTTTACAGGAATTCCGTTATGGTTGGATACAACAACGTTTTCTATCTCTCTCAACTCAAGTTCTTCAGGAACCCTGACAATGTAGTCTGTACTACCTGTCCTGATATTCCCGCCGGGAGTGGAAAGGTTTGATGCCCGCAGGATGTTCTTTATCTGACTGACAGACAGGTTGTATGCCTTAAGTCTCTGGCTGTTTAATTCTACGAGGATTGCTCTTTCCATGCCTCCCACAACCGATGCGCTTGCCACTCCGGAAACGCTCTCAAGGGGGCTACATATCTCATCTTCAAGGATTTTTTTGAGGTGTGGGAAGGTCTTTTCGTCAGAACTGACTCCATATACAAGAACAGGCATCATGGAGATATCAAGTTTCAGTATCATCGGGTCGTCAGCATCCTCAGGAAGAGCCGCCTTGACCATATCAATCTTGTCTCTCACGTCATTAATCGCGTTGTCAAGGTTCGTCCCCCAGTTAAACCTCAGGGTTATCCCCGACATACCTTCGGAAGAAAAGGACTCTATCCTGTCAAGGTCTTCAACGGTGGCAAGACTCTCCTCGGCAATACGGGTAACCCTTTCCTCAACCTCTTCAGGACCTGCTCCTTTATAGGTTGTCAGGACCATAATGGTGGGAATTTCAATATCAGGAAGCAATTCCAGACTGAGACGGGACAGTGAAACTGCACCGAGTATGATAATCCCGAAGAAAATCATTGCAGTCGTAACCGGTTTCTTTACTCCAATTTCAGGAAGATTCATTTTCCTGCCTCCTGTCGGTTTACAATCCATATCTTCTCGCCGCTTTTTACCGTATGCTGACCTCCAACAATAAGCAGGTCTCCCTTTTCAAGTCCTGATACAACCTCTATTCTGGTACCTTCTTCCAGCCCTGTTATAACCTGCCTAAGTCTGGCTCTGTCTCCTTCCGCCACAAAGACATGCTTTCCCCCATCTTCCTCAATGATACTGTCAACAGGAATAACAAGAACATCATTCCGGGAATTGATTATAATCTCGGTTCTTGCAAACATCCCCGGCTTCAAACTTCTTGCAGGGTTGTTTACCAGAACTTCAACCTGTGCGGTTCTTGTCTGAAGGTCCATCACAGGGAAGATATTGTAAACCTCACCGTAGAATACCTTCTCGGGGTAGGCATCAAGAGTTATCTCAACCCTTTGACCTTTCTTCACCCTACCGATGTCTTTTTCCCCTACGGGGACCACTACTTTTACCTTCTCCGCATCCACTATGGTTACCAGCGGTGAACTCTTGGTCATAGAAGATTCTGTTACAATCTCTCCCTCGTCTATAAACCTTCTTGAGACTACACCGCTGATGGGAGCAGTGATTTTTGCATCTTTCAACCGTATCCTGGCGAGGTCCAACTGAGACCTTAAACCTTCAGCACTGTAGGTTGTAGCATCAAGAGCGGTCTTTGTATCCTCCAGCGCCTTCTCGGCGACAACCTTTTGTTCAAACAATCTTTTCATTCTTTCATAGTCTTTCTGCAGACTCTCAAGTCTGATCTCCACTGAGCGCAGTTGACTCTCTATCTGCTTTACCGCAAGGGCACTCTTCTCATAATCAACCTGAGCAACCAGGTCACCCTTTCTGACATATTGCCCTTCTTTCACAAAAATCCTTTCCACCCTTCCTGTAACCTCAGGATATATTGTCACTTCAGCCCACGGCCTGACATCTCCTGAGACTGAGACGGTCTCCCGGACATTGGTACTTTCAACAGTTGCCACCTCAACAGGGATTCCGGTATCCTCTTTTCCCTCCTTTAGTGTTTCCTTCCTCTGCTGTTTCATCATCACCACAACCAGAATTATGAGGACAGATAAACTCAAAAACACAACCTTCTTTTTTTGTAAAATATGCATCTTTTATCTCCTGAATTCTCCCTCCCGCCTATTTTTCCACCCCTGCCGATTTTTCCAGATGTGCATATGCAATCTGGTAATCATATAGTGCCTGGTAGTATTTATTTCTGGCAGAGGTCAGGTCGGTCTGCGCATCCAGTACGTCTGTTGTAGTAGCCATCCCTTCCTTATAGAGAAGGTTTGTCACGCGCAGATTCTCCTCTGCCGTTTCCAGTCCCTTTTTTACGGTTTCTATCTGCCTGTCGGCAGTTTCCAGGTTAAGATATGCTGTATTAACTTCCAGTTCTATAGACTTGCACAAGAGAGCATACTGGCTTTCTATCTCTTTTTTCTGATGTCTTGCCTTCTGAACCCTGTATCCGGTCTCCCTCCAGTTCCATATGTCCAGTTCAAGGGCAATACCCACATTCCAGCTGGCTTTCCACTCATCCAGCGCCTCCTGTGTTCCTCTGTCCCACAGGTAGTTGCCGAAAAGGAAAACCTGCGGCATATAGCCGCTTTTTTCAGTCTCTATGTTATAACCGTACATCTTACCAGCGCTTTCCAGTTCCTTCAACTCAGGTCTCTGCCGGAGTGCAAGGTTTGTCCAGTATTCAAGACTCTTTTTTTCTTTCCGACGTTCCAGAACATCCTCAACCTCAAACTCTGGTGAAAGCGGACTGTTCAGCAGAAAGATGAAAGACGCCTTTGACAGTGCAAGAGCATTCTCGGCCTGAATAATCTGCTGTTCAGTATCCGCAAGAAAGACCTCTGTCTTTAAGACGTCCATTTTTGTAACAAGTCCCTCTTCAAAGAGAGCCTTCGCAGTTTTAAGATGTTTTTCAGCCATATCTTTCAGACTGTTTACGGTCTGTACGCCTCTCTTTGCTTTCAGTATGGAGAAATATCCCTTCTTGACATCAAATGATAAATTCTGCACAACGGTCTGTTTTTCAAATCCGGTTCTCTGGATATTCTCCTCTGCCTGCAAGTAGACAGACTTAAGTCTTCCTCCTGTATATAACGGCTGGGTCAGTGTGAGCCCGAGGTTGTAGAGGTTTGCATCTGAGACCTTAAAGGACATCACGCCAAATTCCATCACCTGCTCATCATCCATGCGGGTATATCTAAAAGATGAGGAAATCTTTGGTAGAAAAAACGTATATGCCTCCTGTTTTGCATACTCCGCCTGTTTAATTCTCTCTGAACTCACAGTTACCTGCAGATTATTTTCTAACGCAGTTTCAATACTCTTTTCAAGAGTCAGTACCTCACCTGAGACAACAAAGCAGGTAAGGGAGAAAAAAGCAACTGCCATAAAAATTTT
>DYKC01000067.1 GCA_020722825.1 Vermiphilus sp. | reverse complement strand
GTTTCTTTATTGATAAGGCAATACAGACAGATACTCAGAAAACTTGATATGGAAGTCCTCTTCAACAAGGTGGAAATGCCTCTTGTCAGAACCCTTGCATGGATGGAGATAAACGGAATAAAAACAGACAGAAACGTTCTTTCTGAACTGAACTTGGAATTTAGCAGAGAACTGGAGAAACTGCAAGATAAAATATACCATTCTGCAGGGGAGGTCTTTAACATAAATTCCACCCAGCAGTTAGCCAGCATCCTTTTTGAAAAACTAAAACTTCCTGCAAAACGCAAAACCAAAACCGGTTTTTCAACAGATACAAGCGTGCTGAAAGAACTGGCAGATGTACATCCTCTTCCCAGGTTGATGTGCGAATATAGAGAACTTTTTAAATTAAGGTCTACATATGTGGAAGGTCTCATTTCCTTTATAGATAAGGAGACAGGCAGAATACATCCCAATTTCAGTCAGATATCAACCTCAACAGGAAGACTTAGTTGCAGCAATCCTAATCTGCAAAACATTCCTGTAAGAACCGAAAGGGGCAGCAAAATAAGAAGAGCCTTTTGCTGTGAAAAAGGCAACCTTCTTTATTCTTTTGATTACAATCAGATAGAACTCAGGATACTTGCTGATTTTTCAGAAGATCCCTATCTTGTTAATGGGTTTAAAAACAACAAGGATATACACCAGGAAACCGCCGATATACTTTTTTCTGGGGCATCTCTATTTTTTCCTGTTACTGAAACCTATGAGCAGAAGGAGAGGCGGCGAATTGCCAAAACGATAAACTTCGGGATACTTTATGGAATGAGTGCTTACGGACTTTCCAAGGAACTCAAAATTCCGCCAGATATGGCAGATGGCTTTATAAATGAGTATTTTGCCAGATTCAGCGGAGTGAAAAAATACATTGAAAAGACTGTGGCGGAGGTGGAAAAAAACGGTTATCTTTCAACAATCCTTAAAAGACGGCGATACTTCCCCGAGATACAGAGTCAGGATAAAAACCGTAAGGAGTTTGCCAGAAGGGCGGCGATAAACATGCCCATCCAGGGTTCAGCAGCAGACCTCATTAAACTCGCCATGAACAGCATCTACGAATATTTTGCAGAGGAAAATCTGCAAAGTAAAATGGTCCTGCAGATCCATGATGAACTTCTGTTTGAGGTTGTTCCGGAAGAAGATAAAAAAATCTTTGAAAATGTGAAACGTATCATGGAAAATGTGTTGCAACTGAAGGTTCCCCTGAAGGTTGACGTCAAACGCGGTGAAAACTACCTTGATATGAAAACAGTGGATGATTTTTGACAGTTACAGGCAAAAAAGGATACAATGCTACAGCAGTTTAAATTTCAAGAATAGGAGAGAGATGGTGCAAAAACAAAAAGTTTTTTTCGTGGCATTTTTTCTCGTAGCGCTTTCTGGATTTTCGTACTGGGAATGGACACCTGAAACAGGTAGATGGATAAATCCCAAGTATGCCGTCAAAAATACGCCTGAAGAACAATTTGAATGGGCTGAACAATTCAGGACACGGGGCAAAACGCAGGCTGCAATAAGAGAACATAAAAAGTTATTAAAATACTACGCTGATTCAGATTATGCACCCAGGTCTTGTTTTATCCTTGCAGAGATTTTTAAGGAATCTGGGAATAACAAAGAATCTTTCAACTATTACCAGAGAATAATTGACAACTACCCCCAGTCACCCCTGGTATCTGAAGCAATAAAAAAGCAATCTGTTATCGCGGAAGAATCACTTGAGAGACAATCATTTCACCTGTTAGATCTTGAAAAGGAAAAGAAAGGCGATATGCTTGCAACTGTGATAGAAAACCATCCCTATGCGGAAGATTCTGCACAGAGAGCACTTAAACTCGGCCAGTTCTATCTTGAAATAAAGGATTATGACAGAGCGGTTGAAGTTTTTACGATGATGGAGGAAAGATACACGGATCCGGCAATAGTTGAGGAAGCAAGATTTTATCTTATAAAGACCGGCTATCTTTTAATACCCGAAGTTTCAACCGACCCGAAAGCATACAACATCTTAAAAACAAAAATAGAAAACTTCCTCTCTCTTTATCCTGACGGCACTCATAAAAACGAGGTCATTGAGATAAGGAAACACCTTGCCAAAAATGAAGCAAAAAGGTACTTTGAAATCGCAACCTATTATGAACGTGCCGGGAAAAAGAATTCTGCACAATATTATTACAAAATAATACGCGATAATTATCCGGAAACTGATTATGGCAAAATTGCGGCTGGAAAAATCAATATTGCTGATTAGCCTCATTATCATTTTTGGCAGTTGTGGATATCAATTCATTAAAGAAGACGGGAAAAAGGTCTTCATACACACGGTTTCAAATTCCACATTGCAGCCCAAGATAGACCTGTATCTTGCGGATGAACTTAAAAAGACCCTTATAGAATATCCCGAATTTTCACTTGTCAACAATGAAGGTGCTGCCGATTACGTTCTTTGTGTAGATATAAAAAGGTGGGAACGCATGCCCCTGTTTTTCTCAAAAGCAGGAGAGGATGAGATAACCATTGCAAAGTTCAAGGTTGAAACTGAATTATCTGTATCCTGTGACGGGAAACAATTGCTCCACGATATAATCAGTGATACCTTCTCGGTTTCCCTTGTTTCCGGGTACAAAGAAGAGGAGATTTTGCAGAGAATCTCCCAAAAATTATCAGGCAGAATTTATTTTTACCTGCTGGAGAAAAATGAAAAAAAAAGACTTTGATAACTATATAATACTGGGTCATCCGGAAAAAGCGGAAGAACTGCAACTTCATCTTATCAATAAATACATTGTTGATGATTTTGACATAAAAACACTCTTTGCCGAAGAAACCTCTGCAGTAAGGATTCTTGAGGAGACGGAATTTTTGCCAGTCTTTTCAGCCCGGAAGATTCTACATGTTAAAAACTCTGAACATTTTTTAAAATCTGACTGCGAGATTATAAAAGAATATTTTGACAGACCTTCGCCTCATATCTGCGTCATCATAAGCGGAAGCAGTATAAAGGCACCTCTGAATAAATATGTTGACGTTGATGCAGATAAGGACCTTACAGGATTATTTCCGAAGATTTACAGAATGGGAGCCAGGGATGAAGGAGAAAAACTTGTTTATCTATTCAGAGAACATCTTAAAGACAACGAAAAAAATTTCAGAACTGTTATAGGCGCTGGACTTATGTACCTGAGAAATATTGTAAGAAAGCAAAAAAAGGTTGATAGACAAACCCTGAACAAGTACAAAAGATTGCAGCAGTTGGATTTTAAACTGAAGACAGGACAGGTGCATCCTGGTCCTGAACTGGAAATTTTTCTTTACTATTTATTCAGTTGATTTAACTACATTCACACCAAACTTATTCCTGAATTTTGCCAGGCGGCTCTTCTTTCTGGCTGCTGTATTCTTATGGATAATTCCCTTTGCCGCAGCTCTGTCAATATCCTTGTTAGCCTTTTTCAACAACTCCTCTGAATTTTCGTCCTTATTAAGAATTGCCCTGCGTACCTTTTTTACGTCAATCTTTATTCTGGACTTGTACATACGGTTGTAATTCCTTTTTCGCGCTTCCTGCCTCTGCTTTTTAAGTACTGTTGTTTTCCTTTTCATCTCTTTTTTCTCCCTTTATCCCGTTTCAGCCCTTTTCTTCTTTCACATTTTTAACCTTTCAATGTTATCATAAACCGGTACACATTGCAAGAAAATCCATTTTATTACGGAGAAGATGAAATTTCTGAATACTAAACCAATAGGCAGGATTTACAGTCTCAGTTATGCGGATGGACAAAAAGACAGGTGAGTTTGATGAATACTACAGGATGTTTGCGCAGAAATTATACGGGGTGGCATTTAAAATGGTAACCATTTACCAGTCTTACTTGCCTGATTGAACAAATGCGGTTAATATATATAAATGGGCAAAAATAGTGAAATAGCTGATATTTTTGATAAGATTGCAGATGCACTTGAATTCAGTGGTGAAATTATCTTTAAAATAAATGCATACAGAAAAGCCGCACGTGTCTTGAGGGAACTTTCTGAAGATATCTCAAAAATAAATCCTGCCGGGATTGATGGTATCGGCAGGGGCATGGCAGAAAAAATACAGGAATATCTCACCACAGGAAAAATTAAGAAGTATGATGAACTTATCTCTGATATACCCGAAGGTCTGCTTGAACTATTAAACGTTCCCAATCTCGGACCTAAGACCCTGTATCTTGTTTACAAACAACTGGGTATTAAAAATCTTTCAGACCTGGAGAATGCTGTAAATGATGGAAGCCTCGCAGAACTTCCTGGCATGGGAGACAAAAAGGCTACAAACATCAAAAAGGGAATAGACCTGTATAAAGCAGGGAAGTCCAGAATTCCTATCGGACTTGCACTTCCCATTGTTACGGAGATAATATCTGCACTTAAAACCATCACAAATAAAATCTCTCCTGCTGGTTCGCTCAGAAGGATGAAAGAGACCGTTGGAGATATAGATATCCTTGCGGCGGATGAAGACAGAGATAGAATACTGGAAACTTTCGTCACCCACCAGTCTGTTAAAAACATCCTTTTAAAGGGTAATACAAAAGCATCTGTAATAGTTGATTTTCATAACCTGCAGGTTGATTTGCGTGTTGTTGACAAAAATTGCTGGGGAGCCGCTCTGGTATATTTTACTGGCTCAAAAGCACATAATGTAAAGATGCGCGGACTTGCAAAAAGCAAGAGCCTTAAAATAAATGAATACGGTATTTTCAGAGGGGAAGAAAGAATTGCAGGTAAAACCGAAGAAGACGTTTATAGAACACTCGGAATGGAATGGATACCGCCTGAACTCAGAGAAGATAGGGGAGAGATAGAAGCCTCTCTGACGGGAAAACTGCCTCGTATTATTGAACTCGTAGATATAAAAGGTGATCTTCATATACATTCAAACTACTCTGACGGCACTGACGATATTAAAACTATTGTTCTCGCGGCAAAATCGCTAGGATATGAGTACGTCGGCATATGCGACCATTCTAAAACATCCAGGATAGCAAGGGGGCTTGACATAGAAACTCTTAAAAAGAGAAATGCAGAAATTGACCATCTGCAGACAGAAATTCAAGGGATAAAAATTCTCAAGGGAATGGAAGTGGATATTCTCTCTGACGGAAGTCTTGATTATCCTGACACTATACTGGAACAACTTGATTTCGTCATTGCCGCGGTTCACCAAGGATTCAGGAAAAATGTAACCTACAGGATGAAAAAAGCCATTGATAATCCCTTCGTTGATATGCTCGCCCATCCCAGCGGGCGACTGCTTTCAGGGAGAGAGGGATACGATGTAAACCTTGAGGAGGTTATGGAATATGCAGCAAAAAGAGATGTTGCCCTTGAAATCAATGCATCCTACGACCGTCTGGATCTGAATGATACCAATATTCTGAAAGCAAAGTCCTTCGGTGCCAGATTTGTAATAGGGACAGACGCACACAACACCGGAATGCTGACAGATATGAGACTTGGGGTTGGAATGGCAAGAAGAGGATGGCTCACAAAAAAAGATATAATTAACACCGACAAATGGGAGGATATCCATTTAAGACGCAGGAGGAAACGATAATGTTACCGGTAATAACAGTTACAGGAGAATC
>DYKC01000066.1 GCA_020722825.1 Vermiphilus sp. | reverse complement strand
ACTCCCCACTTCGGCACTTCTCTGTATTATACCTCAATAAGTATTTGTCTGTAATGGAGTTATCTTACTTTAAGGCAGGGTAAAATACGTTAAGGTATACGTCCACAAGGGTCTACCACCAAACGATGCCTGTATATCAGTGGAACAGGCTGCCATTGCAATACACTTTATCTCTTGAAGGAGGATTCTATCTCTTTTTCAATCTTGTCGAACTCTTCATTTATCCTGTCATCTTCAATGTATCTCATCTTTACGATTTTTTCTCTCACCGGCATTCTCATTATATCTTCTATGGTTGCCCCTTTTTCAAGAGCGGCGCCCGCCAGCCTGTGAAAAGACAATATCGCTTTCAGCATCCTGTATTGCTGTTCCAGCGTGGTATATGCATCCCTTTCATCAAATGCACTCTGGTGTAAAAAATCCTCTCTTATTGACCGGGCGGTCTCCAGAATAAGCCTGTCCTTTAAAGAGAGGGTCTCCATACCTATGAGCCGCACTATCTCGTTCAGTTCGGCTTCCTGTTCAAGTATTGAGATTGCTTCCTGCTTTATATCCGGGAAGTCAGGGGCAATCTCTCTCTTAAGGAATGGTTCAATATTTTCTTCATACAGGGAGTAACTGCTCAGCCAGTTGATTGCCGGGAAGTGCCTCTGATAGGCAAGATGGTCATCCAGTCCCCAGAAGACCTTTACCACCCGCAGGGTCATCTGCACAACAGGGTCTGTCAGGTCCCCTCCTGGAGGACTTACTGCACCTATGACAGAAAGAGAACCTTCCCGCATTTCAGTTGAAGAGTGTTCTGATTTTTTGTCGCTTCCCAGGCATATCACCCTTCCCGCCCTTTCATAAAAGGACGCAATGCTGGTGCCGAGATACGCAGGGTATCCTTCTTCACCGGGCATCTCTTCCATCCTGCCGGAAATCTCCCTTAACGCCTCCGCCCATCTGCTTGTGGAGTCCGCCATAAGGGCAACAGAGTATCCCATATCCCTGAAATATTCACCCATTGTAATGCCTGTGTAGATGGAGGCCTCTCTTGCGGCAACAGGCATGTTGGAGGTATTTGCAATAAGAACCGTCCTTTCCATAAGAGGTCTTCCTGAAGCCGGGTCTTTAAGTTGAGGAAAGTCTATCAGAACATCTGCCATCTCGTTACCTCTTTCTCCGCATCCAATGTATACGACAACCTGAGAATCTGCCCATTTCGCCAATTGATGAAGGAGTAGCGTTTTCCCGGAGCCAAAGGGTCCGGGGATACAAGCAGTTCCGCCTTTCAGTACAGGGAAAAGGGTATCCACGACTCTCTGCCCTGTAACAAGCGGCTCCTCAGGCGGTTTTTTCCCCTTAATTGGACGGCGCTTACGGACAGGCCACTTATGCATAAGATAGAGGGGTTCTTCCTTCCCTTCTCCTGTCTTTATCCTGCCTATTTCCTCTTCTACCGTAAAACTTCCTGTCTTTATATCCGTTATCTCTCCGTTTAACCCGGGAGGAACCATTATTTTATGCAGCAGTAAGGGGGTTTCCTGAACTTCTCCGATAATATCTCCTTCCGAGACTCTGTCTCCCTTTTTAACTGACGGTTTAAACTCCCACTTTTCATCTCTTGAGAGGGAAGGAATCTGAACCCCCCGGAAAATAAAATCCCCCTTTTCCTCCAGACGGGACAGGGGCCTCTGTATTCCATCAAATATGTTGGACAGCAATCCCGGTCCAAGTTCAACGACAAGGGGTTCTCCGGTGCCAAAAACAGGGTCTTTGACCTTCAGTCCTTCTGTCTCCTCGTATACCTGTATGGAGGCAATATCTCCGTTCAGCCGTATTATCTCTCCCACAAGTTTTTCTTCGCCAACACGAACAACATCATACATCCTGGAATCCTTCATACCTTCAGCCAGTACCAAAGGACCGCTTACCTTTACTATTCTTCCTTTATCCATTTATCCTGAACCCTTCTTTGATACGCTTTCATCGTGAGGGATTTTGATTTTAAATTCCCCTTTTATTCTCCTTCTGGTAAAGGGGGAGGAAAAGGGAATTTTTACTCCTTCATACCTGTTGCCTTTCTTATCAATCCCTCCACGATATGATACCCCTTCTTGCTCTCTTGTGATTTTAAACTCGGTATCACAAGCAGTTTCCTATCCATTATATACCTGCCAAACCTCTCGCTGTCAAAGACCTCTTCCGTGATAAAAATCGTTGCATAGTCGGAGGTCTTAAGGCCTTTGATAACCCGGTAGGCATCTTCAACAGTATAAGCACTGAAAACATCCGCCCCGAAAACCCTGAAAAATTCCAGGCTTGTTACGTCCCCTATAAAACCAATTTTTTTTTCTTCCATCCTGTTTCTTTTCGCTCTGAATATGTTATTATCTCTGCCACCTGGCACCTTCATCAAGCATTGCGAGGTAATTTTCAACAGGAATGTAGTTGGCTATAGAATTTCCCGAGCCCAAAGCATAACGGGAAGGCATACATTCATCAAGGATTTTGTGCACATATTTGCGCAGGAGATTCTCATCCTTATTGCACAATTTATCTACATCAACGCCCCCTAAAACCGCTATCTTGTTCCCGTAGGTTCTCTTGAATTCTCCCACAGGGATTATTTCATCCTGAAAGGAATGAAAAGCATCTATCTTTACCTCCTCTATTAAATAATCCATAATTTCAAGTACATTCCCGCAGCAGTGCAGCCAGTACATCTTGTTTTTACTGTGGGCTAAACTGGCATATCTTTTATGCCAGGAAAGCACCAGTTGTTTTGTATGTTTCGGTGACAGGAAAGTGGATGTCTTAAATCCCATATCATCACCCTGAAAAAACCCTTCTACGTTATCAATCTCAACTGCATTTTTGTAAAAATCATATATAAGTTCCCCCACCTTATTGAAAACCGCCTCTACCAGAGGATAGTTGTCAACGATAAGATAACTCATATTTTCAAACCCCAGCAGTGCTTCACTCGCCACCTCAAAGACTCCTGAGGACGGACATACAAGCATCTTCATCCCTTCGGGCAGATTTCTTGAAACAACCTCGTACGGTGTATAGTCTATCTCCTCTTTTTTCTGCCAGGGATATTTTTCAAAATCCTCCCATGTCTGTATTATCCCTGTACCCTCTTCGGCCCATCCGCGCTGCCCTCTTGAAAGCCCTGCTGTATCTGCTGTTTCTCGTACTTTCTGGCGAAAAAAAAGTCCCCCAGCCATTCTCACATAGTCATAACCCATTCTGTACCAGAAATTCATCTCCTGAAGATAGAACTTTTCAGGTATGGATAGGTCAACCCATCTTTCACCAAGGTATTTTTCCGTTATCTCTCTTTTGATTTCCTGGTCAAACAGAAGTTCCACAAGATGCACCCTGTCCGCATCTTTTTCTCCCATTAACACCTTTCTAAATTCTTCAAAGTCCGGTTCAGGCCTTTTTTGAAATATCTCCATTTTACCGCCTTCAGTATTCCCCATATTTTTTCACTGCCTCGTACATAGCAATTATATAATTATATTTTGGGGAGGAACCACTGCCTGAATGTTATATGTACCTGGTTAAAAACAAATCCTCCTACAGGAGCAAGGTCATATATCCGCTTTTTTACTTCATTCTCAACATCCTGTAAATTCCCAAGGGCAGAACCTTCTGGGCGTCGCACCGCCTTCCCCAGAAAACTATGCCTTTTCCGAACTCCCTTTTCAGCCTCCCGGTATCCATATCTTTTGCACTGACCTGCACAGGATTCAGTATGTCCACTCCCATCTCTATGAAGTCCGGAATAAACTCATATACTGAACCGCAGGTATGTAAAAATAAAGTAGATACTGCCTGCACCGTTAAGCATCAGCGCATAATCCGCGGTCTCATACAGATACCTTGCCTGTTCAAGCAGGTTTTTAATGGTCTGTTCATCAAAAGGTCCGTAGAGATATCCTTCAACCTTCCTTTCCGGGTCTGCCAGTTGCTGGCCTAAATTGTAAATCCTTGTTCTTCCGCCCTATATTCCTAAATATTTCTTCAGTTTATTATATGCTATCTCCATAATGCCTGTGGACATCATCGCTCCCAGATCCACAGGTATTCTGTCAGGTTCTTTATGTCTCAAGGTTGCCAGTATACGTTCTCTTGAATTCGCTTTTTACCCTTTCCTGTATCTGTAATTGTAAAAAACACTCCTACAATGTACAATAAAATAGCCAAAATTGCAAGAAGAAGGGATATGCTCTGCAGTATTGTGGATTCTCTTGTATGGGTTTATCCAGATTCTGTCTTCTGTAATTGATAAACCCTGTCTTCATTATGCCGCAGATGCGGCTTGCAGCTCAACTATAATCTGTTATGGAGATACTGACAGGAATAGACATTGTTGACATTGAACACTTCCGTCAGGTCGTGGAAAGATACAGGGAAAGGTTTACACGCAGGATATTTACGGAGAGAGAATTTTCCTGTCTGCCTGGAGGAGACCGTTTGCTCCGTTATCTGTGCATCTCTTTTTCTTTCAAGGAAGCAATCTGGAAGTCCCTGCCGGAAGAGATGCAGAGAAATTTTTACTTCAGGGATATAGAGATACTCTGGCACAGGGAAAAACCGTCTGTCGTGTTGAAAGGGAAGACAGATCCCCCTGACCTGACTGTGCATTTCTACACCACAGAAAAGTATGCTGTCACAACTGCGGTTTTCATCTATCCCTGAAAAACTAAGGGAGGATTTATAATGAGTGCGCCGAGTAAAGCGTGTTGGTTCGTGTTGGTGGAAGTCCGACTTGGGCAAAGGTTAGCCACCAGCCCAATACCAAATTCCACATTTAAGGAGGTAACGACTTTAAATGATGCTGGAAAGCGGGAGACATCGGGATACAACGCAAGTGAAGGGATTGAGCCCCGAAATTAACCATCGTGTCAGAGGTTGATACTGCTCATTAAGTAGCAGACAAAACTCTTACAATCGTTATAAGCGAGATTGCAAGAGCCCGACGGGGTCTGAGACCGTGTCAAGATGTCAAAGAACCAAGATGAACTCGGGAGAGCCAATGTATTCTCTATCAGAACGCTGTATCAAGCCTATAGACGGCAAGATACAGCAGGATATTATACATTGGCAGTCGGACTATTCCATAGTATCTGGGAATTCCCACAGTGGAAGATAAACTGGTGCAGATGGGAATAAAGAAAATCCTTGAGGCAATCTTTGAGGTTGACTTCATAGATGTATCTTTTGGGTTTCAACCTAACAGGAATTGCCACGATACGTTAGATGTGCTGGACAAGACAGTAATGACCAAGCCTGTCAACTACGTGGTGGATATGGATATTGAGCAGTTCTTTGATTTTCTGGGATTTACACATTACTGTGATAAGACCAGAAGATGGAAGTTTAAGTTAGGCCGAAAGACAGCGAGTTCAAAACACAGGCAAAAGATAAAAGCGATGAACCTCTGGATGAAGAAAGTCCGAAACCAAGTGAAGCTAAAAGAGTGGTGGGAAGTGCTGAAGATAAAACTGTTAGGACATTACCGCTACTATGGAATAAGTGGAAACATACAAGAGTTAAGGAAGTTCTACATTCAGACATCAAAACCTGCCTATAAATGGATAAATAGGCGAAGTCAGAAGAAAAGTTACACCTATGATAAATACTGTCGTTTTAAGAAATACAACCCTTTGCCTGAACCGAAGATATATCACTTACATGTAGTATATTTAAGTGATGGTTACAGATATTCTTATTCGGGGGAGTTTCCAAAG
>DYKC01000065.1 GCA_020722825.1 Vermiphilus sp. | reverse complement strand
ACGAGATAAAGGAGGTTCTGGAATGTCAACTTGTAACCACATCTTGAATCCGGGACATCTTATTGTAGGTAGGTTGGAATTTAGTTTACCCATACAGGGTTGAAGAAAACCAAACGAGGAGGTCAGTGATGAAAGTATCTGTAGACGAAAATCTTTGTACAGGTTGTGGTATGTGCGTGGACATCTGTCCTGAGGTCTTTGAGATACCGGAGGCAATCTCTACCGTAAAAACAACGGAGATAACAGAGGAGATTGCAGACAAGGTAAAAGAGGCAGCAGAAGGTTGTCCAGTAGAGGCTATTATCATTGAAGAGTAGTATGAATATCTTTCCGCCCTATGAGACATTCAAGATTTTGGCAGAAAAAGTTCCCCGTGTTCCGGTGTATGCTGAGATGCTCGGAGACATGGAAACTCCTGTATCTGCCTTCCTGAAACTCCGTAAGGGCAGTTACAGTTTTCTGCTTGAGAGCGCAGAACAGGAGGAAAGAACCGGCAGGTATTCATTCCTCGGGACATCGCCGGACTTCGTTGTCAGGGGAAAAGGGAAACAGTCTGAAATCTATAACAACCTCACCGGAGAAAAAAAGGTCTTTGTTTCGGATAACCCAACTGCAGTAATAGACCACATTCTTACAGCAAACCGGGCCTGGAGTTACACCTCCCTGCCGGCTTTCAGTGGCGGGCTTATAGGTTATTTCTCATATGACTTCGTAAGGCAGATAGAAAAGATTCCCGATAATCTGAAGGATGATATGGATTGCCCGGACTTCTTTTTTATGTTTGCCGGGGATGTGGTTGTCTTTGACCACTTCAAAAGAAAGATTATGCTGGTTTCAAATGTTGATACCCACCGCTCCGGGTTTTCCACGAGAAGGGCTTACGAAGACGGACTGGAAAGACTGAACCTTCTTAAAAAAAAGATGGAGGAACCATTATTTCTTGTCCAGCAACCGAATACTGTCAGGGAAAAACCGTTTAAGAGCAACTTTAAGAGGAAAGATTTTATAGAATCGGTAAAAACAGCCAGAAGATATATTGAAGATGGGGACATCATACAAACGGTTATCTCGCAGCGGTGGGAGAAAAAACTTGATACCTCTCCTTTCAGTCTTTACAGGGCTCTGCGTTCCGTTAACCCCTCTCCGTATATGTTTTATCTTGAGGCAGGAGAGGTAAAACTGGTAGGTTCTTCCCCCGAGATACTCGTCAAACTGGATGACAACAGGGCAACCGTACGCCCCATAGCAGGGACAAGACCGAGAGGCGGTAACGACAAAGAGGAAAGTCGTCTGGAAAAATCACTTCTGGAGGATGAAAAAGAGCGGGCCGAGCACATAATGCTGGTTGACCTCGGAAGAAATGACCTGGGAAGGGTCTGCAGGCCTGGAAGTGTCAGGGTTACGGAACTGATGGCAATTGAGAGGTATTCACACGTGATGCATATCGTCTCCAACGTTGAGGGTATCTTGAAACCAGGCAAGAAGGCAACGGACCTGTTGAAGGCAACATTTCCTGCAGGTACGGTAGCAGGAGCGCCTAAGATACGGGCGATGGAGATAATAGAAGAACTTGAACCAGTAAAAAGGGGACCCTATGCCGGCGCATCAGGATATTTCAGCCTGCAGGGTAATATGGACTTCTGTATCAATATAAGGACATTCGTTGTCAAGGATGACCGGGTTTACATACAGGCAGGTGCGGGTATAGTTGCCGACTCCATTCCTGAAAAAGAATATGCGGAGACGAAAAACAAGGCAAGGGGGTTGATGGAGGCATATAAAAACTCCAGAAATATCTGAATACAGGGACCAGGGAAGGGAAATTTATGGTGCTGATGATAGATAACTATGACTCGTTTGTATACAACCTCGTACAGTACTTCGGGGAACTGGGCGAACGTGTAGATGTTTACAGAAACGATGTGCTCAGTATAAACGGAATAGAGAGGATGAAAGGCATATCCTGCATAGTTATTTCACCAGGCCCGGGAAGACCTGAAGATGCCGGTATCTCCTGTGAGGTTATTGAAAAATTCGGTGGACGCATCCCGATACTGGGGGTATGCCTCGGACATCAGTGCATCGGGCATGTCTACGGCGGCAGAATTGTCAAGGCAGGAAGGTTGATGCACGGCAAGACCTCTCTTATCCACCACAGGGCAGAAGGCATTTATAAAGGGATCCCCAGCCCATTTATCGCAACAAGGTATCATTCTCTTATCATTGAGAATGCCTCACTACCGGACGAGATATCTGTTGACGCATGGACAAAAGAAGGGGAAATAATGGGCGTGCGGCATAAAAAGCATAAACTCTTCGGCGTGCAGTTCCATCCGGAAGCAATTCTTACTCAGTACGGCAAAAATCTCCTCCAAAACTTCCTTTCTCTTTGCTCGCACGGATGAAAGAGATAAAGAGAGGATGAGGCTTAAATGGTGTTGATTTGAACTCCGGATGGAACTGGGTTGCCACAAAAAACGGGTGTTTCTTAACATCAATCTCCACTATCTCCACAAGGTCATATTCAGGATAGAGCCCGGCAAATATCATCCCATTTTCTTCAAAAACTTTCCTGTAATGGTTGTTAAATTCGTATCTGTGTCGGTGCCTTTCAAAAATCTTTATTCTTCTGTAAGCCCTGTAGGAATGTGTATGTTTTTTCAGTATGCAGGGATAGGCACCCAGACGCATTGTTCCACCCATCCTTTTCATTGTTTTTTGTTCAGGCAGAAGAGAGATAACAGGGTTTTTGGTCTCAGGGTCAAATTCGGTGCTGTTGGCGTCTTTCAATCCACATACGTTTCTTGCGAACTCTATGGTGGAGCACTGCATACCCAAACAGATACCCAGGAAAGGTATCCCTTTTTCCCTTACGTATCTTATAGCGGATATCATACCTTCTATCCCCCGTATACCGAAACCTCCTGGTACTATTACCCCTGAAATCCCGTCCAGCATGGACTGTATACCTTTTTGCTCAATGATTTCCGAATCTATCTTTTTGCATATAACCCTTGAGTTATTGGCAATTCCGCCGTGTATAAGCGCTTCATACAGGGATTTATAGGAATCCTGATGTTTTACATATTTACCCACAACCCCTATGACAACCTCTTTTTTTGTCTGGCGCAGGATGTGTACCACGTCCTTCCACTTTTTGAGGTTATGACCTGCTTTAGGTTTCAGCCCGAGATACCTCAGAATAATTGCGTCAAGTTTTTGCCTTGAAAAAATTAAGGGTATTTCATATAAGAGGTCTGTATCAATTGCCTCTATCACTGCCTCTTTTCTCACATTACAGAACAATGCAATCTTTTCTTTTATCTCCTCGTTTAACTTTTTAGCGGTACGGCACAAAAGTATCTTCGGCTGTATACCAATTTCTCTCAGTCGCCCCACGCTGTGCTGAGTTGGTTTGGTTTTAAGTTCCCCTGCCGCCTCTATGTATGGGATAAGGGTAAGATGTATGTGCAGGGTATCATTATCAGGTAACTGCACGTGCATCTGACGGACAGACTCCAGGAACGGTAAACTCTCAATATCCCCTACAGTACCGCCTATCTCCACTATAACAATATCAACCATTTCCGATACCGCGACTATCCGCTCCTTGATCTCATCGGTTATATGGGGAACCATCTGAACTGTCTTTCCCAGGTAGACCCCTTCCCTTTCTTTCGTGAGAACAGAATTGTATACCTGCCCGCTGGTAGCATTACTCTTGCGCGTTATGCGGGCGCTGGTAAATCTTTCATAGTGTCCAAGGTCAAGGTCTGTCTCCGCACCGTCCTCAGTAACATAGACCTCACCATGCTGGAACGGATTCATTGTTCCCGGGTCCACGTTCAGATAAGGGTCAAGTTTCAAAAGCGCAATTTTATAACCCTGGGATTCAAGAAGTGCCCCTATTGAGGCGGAGGCAATACCCTTGCCGAGAGAAGAAATAACACCCCCTGTTACAAATATAAATTTTTTCATTTGGTTCCACCTGTGTCCATTAACTTTTTCTCTATTCTTTTTATGTCCTCCAGTGTATCAACGCAGGGTGAATCCTGCTGTATGATGGCAACCTTTAGTTTGTATCCATTTTCAATTATTCGCAGTTGTTCAAGTTTTTCAATTCTCTCCAGGGACGATACTGGCATTTTTGCAAAGACCTCAAGAAATTCTTTCCTGAAAAGATATACCCCTATGTGTTTGTAAAACCGTATCTTCCTTAACGTAGAAGCCCTGTTTTTTGCGAAATAGAGTGCAGGATACGGGATAAGAGAGCGGGAGGAGTATAACGCGAAGTTGTCTCTGTCAAGAACGATTTTTGCGATATTGGGGTCATATAACTCCTCTTCTTTCCGTATCCTTGTTGCGGAGGTTGTAACGTAAAGACTCTCGTCCTCAAGAAGGAGTTGCAGGGGCATTTCAACTGCAGAGATGGGGATATAGGGCTCGTCTGCCTGTATGTTGACAACTATGTCGGCATCAAGTTTTCTTGCAGCCTCCGCAACCCTATCACTACCGCTGTTGCACATTGCTGAGGTCATTATCGTCTTAGCCCCAAATCTTTCAGCGGCTGCCACTATTTTTTCGTGGTCGGTTGCAATATAAATGGCAGAGAAACTTTTGACAAGTTTAGCCCTGTTATAAACCCTCTCCAGTATTGACCTGCCGTCTAACTGGTAGAGAACCTTTCCCTCAAGACGTTCAGAGTTGTACCTTGCAGGTATTATGCAGACAACTTTTTCTTTTTTCTTCATTATCGCTAATTATATTGCAGCGTTTTGCCGTGAGAAAAATATCCTCTGCTGGTGATTTTTACACCCGGCTTTCCGGTTATCACTCCAGCCACCCTTGCCTTGATTTTATACCTTGATGCTATGGCGATTGCCCTTTCAGGTTTTTCAGTTACCAGTAGCATTCCCTGCCCCATATTCCACGTTCTGTATGCTTCTGCGTCCTCCACTCGGCCCAGTTTTTGACAGACAAGCATCATTTCACACGGAACAAACGGGTCGGTAATATCAGCTCCGTAGTTTTTCATCCCAAGCAGTCTGCCCAGTTTGCCAGGGATACCGCCTCCAGTAACGTGGATGACAGACGAGACGATGTCAAACATCTCCAGTACAGCCCTTGTATATATTCTGGAAGGTGTCAGTGCCTGTTCCCCGAGTGTCTTACTCCCGAATTTTTTTCTGTGCCAGTCAGCACCATAAATCTTTTCCATTATCTTACGTACCAGTGAGATACCATTTGAGCGAAACCCCTTTTCCTCCAGGGCAACTATGGCACTCCCTTTTTTGATTCTGCTTCCTGTAAGGTCTTTTCTTAAAATACTGAGCACAGTTCCGCCCCAGTTGTAACTGTTTTTGCCATAGCCTACAACCCGTGTTCCAAGTTCTGCGATTTCTCCTGAGACAACGGTAATGCCTGCCTCTCTGGCTGCACCCACCATCCCCTTCGCCAGTGCCCTGATTGTCTCTTCTTTCAATGCGTTGACATCAAGGATGTTTGATATGGCAACCGGTTCAGCCCCGAATCTCACAGCATCGTCGCACAGCATTGCAAAAAGGTCATATGCCATCGTATCGTGCCTGCCTGTCCTTTCGGCAAATTCAACCTTCGTTCCGATGCCGTCACTGTTAAGCAGAAGGGTGGTACTGCCAAATGTTATGGTGATAATTCTGTGCAGACCTTTTTTCTCCAGAATCTTCACCGTCCCCGTCTTTCCTTTTCGGTTGGCGAAGGTTTTATCAGCCGCCGCAGACATAATCAGCGAGCAGAGGTCACCGAGGGCAATATTTACCCCCGCCTTCCGGTACGTGGTCATATCCTATCCTTTCTTGCCACTCATTTGTTTCTCAGGGGGTAAACTGAAGTTCCCAGAGTTTGTAGTAGTCCCCCTTCTTTTCAAAAAGTTCTTTG
>DYKC01000064.1 GCA_020722825.1 Vermiphilus sp. | reverse complement strand
ACAAGTTTCTGTTTTCTCTTTTTTACAAAATCGGCGATATTGGAAAAAATATTTTGCATCCCGCTGAAAGACAGTTCAGTCTTCCTTGTATAGGTTTCCTGATAACAATGTTTGCATCTCAGGTTGCAGACATCTGTAATGTGCCACTGTATGTGAAATGTATTTTCCATTACAGGTAACTATCTGTAACCTTTGTGCCATCTTTGTATAACAGCGGGGCAGGAAGAGTGTAATCGGGAACCATCTCTTCATTGTAACTAATTTTTTTCAGTCCGTTTTCCATATGTTTCTCCTAAAGTAAAATACAGTTCTGCCAAATTACTGTTTTAAGGAGACTTCCCTACTGTTGATAATGGGCATTTATTCCATGAGGGATGTCTGCTTTAAACTTCCCGTTTTGTACATCAATAGCTATATTTCCATGGGATGTTTTTATTGATAGGTTTATCCTGTCAAGACCGAGAGGATTTGGGGTTATTTCTATCTCCTTCCAGTCAGCAGAAACAGGTTTTATACCACCTATAATCTCAATAAAGTGCACTATTGGATGCGCACTCCATGCGTGACAGAGTGAAGTATACCCAGGTTGAGGATTCCACATCTCCCAGCAGGTTGTTGCACCCTCATCAAGCATCATCCCCCATCTTCTTTTTATGAAATCCACAATAACACTTTCATATCCTCCGACCTTTTTCAGCGCCTCTATAATGTAGTAGTAATAGAAAGGACTTCCTTCAATGATGTCCGGGTGTTTAAGAGGTTCAAGATTCATCGGCGGTGTTAAAATCCTGTCCGCCCACAACCTGTGGTATCTCCTGTTTATGTCCATCAGAATCGCCCATGTGTGGGTATGCTGGCTTATCTTCTTTATCTGTTGCTTCTTTACCGTATCGTAGCCGTCCCAGAAGACTTTTTCTTTATTGTCCCAGAATACCTTTTTGATTTTTCCTTCCAGCGTAGAGGCAATACCGAGATAAAACCTTTCCTTTTCAGTCTTGTTCAGTATTGAAGATATTTCAGCAACTGTTCTTAAAGTATGAAGAAACAGGAGATTAAAAAGGCAGGAAAAACCTTCTTTGTATAGCGGCGCCCAGTCCAGAAAGACCCACCATTCGGGTATGTTGCCCAGAAGGTAGTTTTTGTCCGTATAATCACTGAAAAAACTTATAGCTTTTTCTATTCTGTCATACTGCTGTCTCATAAGCGAGGTATCTCCTGTATACCTGTAATAGTCAAGATGTGTGTGTATCCATGTCATCGTAAAATCAGGCAGGATGCAACCCACAGCCATTGTAGGGAAGTGTCCGTAGGTTAACCCATTGAAAATCTGCGACTGCCCGGCCTGTTTTATCCCCCTTCTGAATAGCCGCATATCACCAAATGCATAATAGGTATTCGCCGCCTGCACCCTTGCGTCGCCCCACCACTGTGCCTGCTCCCGCCAGGGACAGTCAACGTACGCATCAAGACTGCAGCATATCTGCGTCCTTACGCACATATCCCATATGCGGTTTATACTTTCGTCTGAAGTCCTGAAGAAGGTTCTGTTCTCAAACGGATAGGTGGTCTGCCTGACATACAGTCTTTTTATCTTCACCTGCTTCTTCACATTCCTGACCGTCATGGCAAGATACCTGAAGCCGTGTATGGAAAATGTCTCAAAGTTCTGAAACCCTTTTCTTAAGGTATATCTGTCAGAAACTGCCACCTTGGAACCTGTTGCAGGGTTCTGTATATATAAGTGCTTTCCGTCAAGGGATTCGGCGGTTGTAAAATCCAGCACCTCTCCGCCGTTACCTTCCACCTCAACGCCCAGAAAGCCCGCAACCTCCTCGCCAAAGTCCACAAGCATTGTAAGTCTTTTCCCTGCAGGGAAAGGTTTAACCACCGCAAAAGAGTTGTCTGTCCTGAACATATTTTCCGGGTCCTTTATCCTTGAAGGGTCTAGCTGCCCGTTCTTTTTTTCTTCAAGGTAAACACCTGTGATGTTCCGTGTATCCTCCCAGTCTTTAGAAGATTTACCGTAATGAGCAAACAGTAACTTTTTGAAATCCCTTACCTCTTCTCTCATCAGGGGAATTTCCCTTTCTTCAAATCCAAACCAGGGGGCACAACCGGACTTCCTCCAGTCCGGCTCTATCCAGCCGTTCTCGTTAGGCCTTATTTTCGCACCGGGCATCATCCATTCTTTTTCAACCTTTCGCCCATCAAGGTTTTCCTGGTAACCCATCTGTACTGTCCTTCTGAGCATATTCTGTTTGCGCCCGGCACACTTTTTGACAAGCCATCCGCTGTTCCTGACTGTCCCAACATCAACATTCCCTGCCCTTCCTTCAACAATCAGCCCTGATGCTCCCGCATATATTGACTGATAGGTACCGTGCCCGTACTGATGCACAACAACCGCAATGACATTGCCGCCTTTTTTAAGATATTCTGTTATATCCACGGTATCAAAGGGATAGTGTTCGGGATAACCCCTTGCAGGACCGTAACAGACATAACTACCGTTGACGTAAAGTTTGTACCTTGAATCCGCAGTGATCTTTATTACCGCAGGACCTTCAGGTACAGCATCAAGACAAAATTCCTTTCTGGCAAGCATAAAAACATTCACATCCTCGTATCCGTAGTGGTTGTACCATATCCACCCAGAATCCTTAAAAAATATCTGTTTGTCCATCATATCTTCTGTTTCACTCCATACAGTTCAGGCGCGGGGGTGTGCCTTGTTGTAAAACTCCCTTAATCGTTCCACGGTGAGGTGCGTATAAATCTGCGTGGTTGTAATACGTTGGTGTCCCAAAAGTTCCTGCACCGTGCGCAGGTCAGCCCCCCTGTCAAGCATATGCGTTGCAAAACTGTGTCTGAAGGTATGCGGTGTGACCTTCCTTCCAATACCTGCCTTTTTCGCATATCTGTCCACAAGACGTTCCACTCCCCGGTCTGTTAGTGGTTTCCCGTACTTGTTCAAAAAGACCCTTTCTGAACTTTTATGCGGTCTCCTTTCAAGGTACTCTATCAATGCCTTCATCGCAGGCCTGCCAATGGGAACAATCCTTTCTTTCCTCCCTTTACCCTCCACCTTTATGGTCTCTTCCAGAATGTTGACATTCTTCATTCTAAGGGAGGTCAACTCACCAACCCTTATGCCTGTGGCATAAAGCATTTCCAGTATGGACCTGTCCCTCAAGATCTGCCATTTATCCCCTTCCGGGGTTTCTATGACCTTTACCATCTCCTCTATGGTAAGAAATTCAGGCAGGCGTTCAGGTACCTTTGGGCTGTATAAAAGAAGAGCGGGATTTGTTTTTATAATGTCCCTTGAAGATAAAAACCTGAAAAAGGCCTTTAGACTTGCCACCTTGCGTGCAATGGTCTTTTCCGTATAGTTCCCCCTCTCTTTCAGGTAGGACAGAAATCCCAGAAAAACAGGATAGTCAACACCTGCAAGGGAGTGGATTTTTTTCCCCTTGAGAAACCCGATAAACTGCTTCAGGTCGGTTTTGTATGCCCGTATCGTATTGATTGAAAATCCTTTCTGGTGTGCAAGATATTCAAGAAAACTCTTCAGCACCTTTTTCATCTCTTTTAGTGGTCAACCAATTCTACCCTTGGTTGATGGCAATAGAGTGCCTTCAACCTTTACGGCATCCTTCAGGGCAAGTGCCAGAGACTTGAATATCGCCTCGTTGATATGGTGCAGATTCTCCCCATAGGTAAGGTTGATGTGCAGTGTCACTCCACAGTGCGTTACAAAACCCTTAAGGAACTCTTTCGCATCCTCTGTTTCAAAACTGCCTTCCCGTCCCCTGATAAAAGGCACATTGAAAACAAGGAGGGGTCGTCCGGATATGTCCAGAGAGGCATTAACAAGCGTTTCGTCCATCGGTACAGAAGCAAAACCGTATCTCCTTATCCCCTTTTTGTCGCCGAGTGCCTTTTTCACCGCCTCTCCCAGGCAGATACCCGTATCCTCAACAAGATGATGCGTATCCACCTGAAGGTCTCCCTTCGCCTTAATCTTCAGGTCAATGGAAGCAAATCTTGCAAGCAGGTCAACCATATGGTCAAGGAAACCAACTCCTGTAGATACATTGCACGAGCCCTTTCCTTCAAGGCTTATCTCAACCGATATATCCGTCTCTTTTGTCCTGCGTTCTATCCTTGCTTTTCTTTTCATACCCATATTCTACCCTTCACATAAAGTTTCTGGCAAATACCGTGTGAAGAAGGCCCGGTTAATCTTCAATCTTGAAGTTCAGTACTATAGACTTTTCAAATTGAGGAACCTCCAGTAAACTTTCCACCGTATCTTCCCCCCTGTCAATAAAAAGATACAGGTACTGCAACATATCATTCCTTCCCTTCAGCCATACGGACAATTTTTTGTTGAACTCTGCCTTTTCTATCCTGTAGAATGTCCTGTTTTCCGCATAACTGCTTATATAATCGTAACTCCTGAAGATGTGTGGAACATCTTGAATCCCGGCTGATATGCCTTTTACAATCTCCTCCCACTGCTTCAAAGGTATGTGTGAAACTCTCTGTTCATGAAACATCAGGCAACCGAAAAATCCGTTTTCAAGTCCTCTGGTAATCTGGAAGATACCTCTATCTATCGCCTTTTTGACATTGATGGACGGGCTCTCATTCCAGAACCTGGTGCACCCGCATAGAAAATCCATATCAGGAACTTCGGAATCCATATTGCCAGGATGTGATGTCACATTAAAAAAGTCCTTGTCTTCAGGGATAACGCTGAAAGAAAAAGATGGGTTGTCATAAGGTTCCAGGTTCCAGGAATGTGCAGACGGGTCAGACCAGGGCTTCCCCACCCTTATAGGATTCATAAGATACCTCTGCCCCGTCTCTTTAAGAAACGGCAGTGCCCTCAGTCCGATCTCTCCGAAGTGTGCGTTCACGGTCTTTGAAGGGGTTATGGACCACTCCGCAAACCTTCTGTTAACTTTTTCAAAATTTTTCTTCAGAACATCTTCAGAAAATTCCTCCCCATTGTGTTTCATATAGATAGGAAATTCATTAACGTTCCTCGGGTCTTTGAAGGCATGCGCGGAAAACTCTGCAAGCCCATTGGTATGCTTTCCCCTGATATACTTAACATCCCTGTCTTGTATATCATCAATGAAAATCCCTGCATTTGGGATAAACCCGTACCTGTTCAAAACGTCCAGCCACCGGAGTTCTTCAACAGTCTCTTTATAAATGGCCACGGGACTGCCAGAAAAAGATATGTCATCAATCCTCGCTGTAACGAAAGGTGGCATCGCCTTCGTTATGAACGGCTTTTTCTCTGCCCATGAAATACTGTTGCGGAACAGACCATCCAGACCCGAGGTAAAACCGAGGTACTCACCCTGCCATAAGGAAGCTGAAACAAGAAAAAAGACCACCCTGCCACTTCCCATTCTCTTATAGAGACCGCAAACGTTATCCTCCTCGTCCAGCAATAAAGGATTCCATCCTGCGGCATCATCAACTGAATAGCAAAGCACAGGCATTTTCAAAGATATCTCATACTGTGATAGTCTTTTTGTTATGCCATTTTCAGGAGGGACCTTAAGAAGAGCGGTCTTCCCTGAAGAACCCTTTTCAATACACAGTCCTTTAAGAAACGAAGCGGGGAACCCCTCAAGATATCCATCCAGAACCACCAGTCCCATACCCTGCTGCATAACCATCCGGAGAATAATATTCGTTTCTTCACTGATAAGTGATTTACCTATACCTTCTTGTCCCAAGATCAAAAGGTGGGTTCCTTCAAGTTCCTCAGAAGAGATTCTCATCAGTGACAGGTCTATAATCTCATAATAGACCCCGAAATGCTCCAGTGCCCGTAATATAGACTTGTATACCCTTCTGTAGTTCACCTGCTGTCTGGAATCCACAACAACTTTTGTCTTCATATGTTCACCTTTTTTCATCTGTCTCTCGACACAGACCCGTTCTTTTTTGTATATTGTACCACAACCTATTTTTTTCTCAACTTCT
>DYKC01000063.1 GCA_020722825.1 Vermiphilus sp. | reverse complement strand
TTTTTCATAATGCCTCAACAAGGTTTACCGATGGAGGGGAATTTGGTCTGGGCGCTGAGATAGGGATAAGTACCGACAAGATTCATGCGCGTGGTCCCATGGGTCTTGAAGAACTTACAACCTACAAATATCTTATTTATGGGAACGGACAGATACGTCAATAAAAAAATCGGAATTATTGGAGGGACATTTGACCCTGTTCATACAGGACATCTTATAGTTGCAGAGAAGGCGAGAGAGAGTTTTAGATTGGACAGAGTGTTGTTCATTCCTGCTGGTATCCTTCCGCATAAAAAGAAGGTGTTTGCTTCTTCCGTACACCGTCTGGCAATGGTGGAAATTGCTGTCAGGGGAAACAGATTTTTTGAGGTTTCAGATATAGAGACAAAAAGGAAAAAAATATCTTATGCCTTTGATACCGTTTCTTTAATTAAAAGACAGAATCCTGACAAAGAAATATTTTTTATAATAGGAGAAGACGCCTTTAGTGATCTGACCACATGGCACAGGTACAGGGAACTTGTAAAAAAGACGGTTTTTCTTGTGGCACCGAGGGAACAGGAATTATCCTGTGAAATTCCGGACATACCATTTTTAAGGTACAGGTTTATAGATATGCCTTTCATAGGAATATCATCCTCTTATGTTAGAAATTGTTTTTTGAACGGGAAAACGGTAAAATATCTGGTTCCGGACAAGGTCATTGCTTATATCAGGAGGAATAGTCTTTATGGTGCGTAAGAGAGAGATTATTGATGAAATAGAAGATGTTTATAGAAATGCGCTTGAGGAACTTGCCCTTATAAAGGATGCTGATAGCATAGAAAACTGGAGTAGGAGATATCTTGGGCGGAAAGGCAAGATAAACAGTTTGTTTTCTGTATTTGCAGAACTTTCCCCTGAGGAAAAGCGGCAGGCAGGCGCAAGGCTCAATGAGATAAAGAATGAACTTGGCAATGCATATGAAAAACGCAAGGAAAAAAGCGGAAGAAAGAAAGGAGACAAAGTCAGTCTTTTATTTCCCGGTAAACCTTGTGAAGTAGGTTATTTACATCCTGTAACAATAGTTACAAGAAAGATGACAGATATCTTTGCAAAAATGGGTTTTGGTATTGTAACAGGTCCAGAGATTGAAAGAGACTACTATAACTTTACAGCTCTTAACATCCCTGATGAACATCCTTCTAAGGATGTATGGGATACTTTCTACATAACCGAGAAGGAAAAAATTTTACTCAGAACTCATACCAGTCCTGTGCAGATAAGAATAATGGAAAAGGTAAAACCTCCTTTAAGGGTGGTGGCTGTAGGTAAGTGTTTCAGGAGAGATGATGTTGATGCAACCCACAGTCCTGTTTTTCATCAGATGGAGGGCTTGATGGTTGATAGGGATATAAAATTCTCTCATCTTAAGGGGATTCTCACGCATTTTATAACCCAGATGTTTGGGGATAACACAAAGGTAAAATTCACCCCTTCATTTTTCCCTTTTACCGAACCGAGCGCTGAGGTAAGTATGACATGCAACATATGTAATGGTAAAGGTTGTTCCACCTGCCATGATACAGGGTATATTGAGGTGCTTGGATGCGGAATGGTTCATCCACAGGTATTTAGAAATGTTGGTTATGATGTAAGCAGGTTCACAGGGTTTGCTTTTGGTATGGGCATTGAGAGACTCGCAATTATAAAGTTTGGCATCACGGACATAAGGTATTTTTATCAAAACGACCTGAGGTTTATCAGGCAGTTCTCATAACAGGATGATACCAGATTGATTTCATCCATATAGCATCGTTGGCATCGTCGTCGGCTTCCTCAGTGTATAGGAATACGCCTTGTTGCCTCAGCCTTGGTGTTTTGCTATTGGGCGAACTCAGTTCGGTATTGCTGTAATTTTGACGGTGAATTAGGATGAAATATTCACTTAGACTTATATCGGCGTATATTGACGGCAGGATTGAGAGGGATGAACTGCTGGAATATCTTGAACTTCTTGGTTTGAATCCTGCAGTGACGTCAGTTGTAGATGATGATGTGATATTTGAACTTGAGACGCCAGCAAACCGTGGAGATTTATTAAGTTTAACGGGGGTGGCAAGGGAAATTTTACCCTTTACGCCGTATCATCTCCAGATGCCTGATAGCACGTTTCATGAAACCTTGTCAGATAAAATGCCAGTGAGGGTTAAAGACAGAAAAGACTGTTTTTATTATTCCTGCCGTATTATGAAAAATCTTGATAACACCTCTGAACATCCTTTATGGCTGAAAGAAGGCATAGAAAAACTTGGTTACAGGAGCAGTTTCAACGTTGTTGATATATCAAACTACGTAATGGCTGAGACAGGACAGCCGCTTCACATATTTGATCTGGATAAAACTGAGGGGGGCATAGAAATAAGAAGGGCAAAGAGAGGAGAGAGGATTGTTACCATAGATGGTAAGAAAAGGGAACTTGATGAAGGAATTATGGTTATAGCAGATTCAAAGAAGGTTGTTGCAATAGCCGGCATTATGGGAGGGGAAAATTCAGAGGTGACAGCCGGTACCAGGAACGTTTTAATAGAGAGCGCTGTTTTCAATCCTGTAGTTGTCCGAAGGGGAAGCCGAAAATTAGGTCTTGTCACTGAAGCCTCTACAAGGTTTGAAAGAGGCGTTGACATTACCACCTCTAAAACCGGGATGCTAAGAACAACCTGTCTTATCAACAAGATATGTAAAGGAAATGCTGGCCCTCTTACAGAGGAAGGTGGTATAGACGAAAGAAAAGATAATATTGCGTTTGATATAGAGAGCATCAATAAACTTACAGGCATAAATGTAAAAGCAGATTTCATAAAAAAAGTTCTGGGCAAACTAAACTTTGAAGTTAAAAAAAAGAATTCTATCTTTATTGTTAAACCTCCTGTGTACAGGGAAGATATAAAGGAAAATGTTGATATTATTGAAGAAATCGTAAAGTATAAAAAGTATTCGTCGGTTCCTTCTGAAATTCCCTCAACCTCAATAAAACCCACTTCATCATCAAAGGAGATTGAATCTCTGGAAAGGGTGAAGGACATTGCAGTAAAACTTGGATTTATAGAAGTTATCAATATGGGGCTTACCTCCAGAGAAAACGCGTATATACCAGGGCAGATAAATCCTATCGCAATAGAAAACCCACTATCTGCTAATCTGGGATTTTTACGAACGAGTTTGATACCCGAAATGCTTGAGACGGCAAGGTTTAACATTGGTCATGAGGTAAAACGTTTTGATATTTTTGAACTCGGTAAGGTTTATTACAGAGAGAAAAACTCGTTTGGAGAAGAGTACAGGATTGGTTTTGTCAGTGTTAATTCGGGAGATTTTTTAACTTTCAAGGGTAGGGTTGAAAAATTTTGTGAGAAAATCGGTCTGAAGAATGTAACCTCCGAAACCAGACCAGACGTTTTTTCCGAAGATGAGAATCTTGATATTTTCCTTGCAGGAGTTAAAATAGGGCATATCTTTATTTCTTCGGAACATATCAAGACTCTGTACGAACTGAAAAAGGAGAATGTATATGCCTGTGAGATATTTCTGGATAGGGTAATGAACAGGTTGTTTCTTGGAGATACCAGTTTTCAGGAACTGCCGAGATATCCTTCTTCAAAACGGGACTTTTCCTTCATTCTGCCTGAAAAAGTAACATGGAAAGAAATAGAAGGTTTAATTCTATCACTTGACATGCCAATTGAGAAAATAGATTTTTTTGATTTATACAGAGGTGCCGGTATTCCCCGGGACCGGGTAAGTATAAGTTTTTCCGTGGTGTTCAGGTCTCTATCAAGAACACTACAGAAGGAAGAGGTCTCTGAATTTTCTGAAAAAATCGTGAATGCAGTTTGTCTTAAATTGAAAGGTGAATTACGGGGGAAAAGTGCAACAAACATTTAATATACTGGGAAAAAAGTATCGGATACAGTCCCGTCTCAGTTCCGAAGAGATAGAAAAGATAAATAAGGAGATTGTCTATCATCTTAGAAATCTTGCGATGGAATATCCTGCCCTTGACAAGATGGACGCTCTTGTCCTTTGTATTATTGAGTTAAAAGAGAAGATCATCGATATGGAAAAGAGGGGTAAAAAAGAGATGGAAAAAATGGAGAAGATAAAGAAGAAAATTATATTTCTTGAAAAAAAAGTGTTAGAAGAACTAAAAATCTTGACAAAATGTAGTTTGATGTTGTAAACTATAACTACGCGTTGACACTATTGCGGGGTAGAGCAGTGGTAGCTCACCAGGCCCATAACCTGGAGGTCGGCCGTTCAAATCGGTCCCCCGCAACTATTTTTTGGTAGAATGTTTATATCATAGAACCAGGAAGCTGATATTTGTTTATAGACGAGGATGTAACGCAGAAGGTTCAGTTATGAAAATAGGGGGAAAGAAGAACCTGGCGGTGGATATTGGAAGTACCAGAATAAGGGTATGTGATATTGAAGGCTTCGGTCAGAAGGTGCGAATTAATTATTATGACGAACTTGACATACCAGTCTCTCCCGAAGAGAGAGATGATTTTATAAGAACCGAAGGTAAAGATTTCATAAGAAACCAGCCTGCAAAGATGTTTTATACCTCTCTGCCCGGCAGAGGAATTCTTGTCAGAACTCTTGCAGTTCCCAAGGTTCCATTAAAAAAACTTAAGAATATATTGAAGTATGAAGTTCAGCAGCAGATTCCATTCCCGGTTGAAATGGTGGAATGGAAATTTCAAATTCTCAGTGAGACACCTCAGGGTTATAATATATTGCTTGTAGCAGTGAAAAAAGACCTGATTACCGATTTTTTGTCACGCCTTCATGGGCTTGGTATTGAACCTGTATTTCTTGACAGTGACCTGTTTGCTATTCTTAATGCTTTTGTGTTTTCCAACCAATTCTCTTACGAAAAATGCCAGGCTGTGCTTGAGATAGGGGCGTTCTCTTCCAACCTGATTATTACCCACAAAGAAAAACTCTTCATACGTTCACTTACGACCTCGGGAGATACTATAACGGGTGCCATTGCTGAGGCTGATTCTCTATCTTTTGCAGAAGCTGAGGGAAAAAAGATTGCACAAGGTATACAACTTCCGTCTATTGTTTCTAATATAGAAAACCTCCATACGGAAATACAAAATTCTATAGACTATTGGCGATTTACCCAGAAAGGCCCCGAAGTTGAGGAGATCTATCTTTGCGGCAGGAGTGTCTTATTAAAACAATTTAAGGAATTTCTGCAGGAAAAAGCCAGGATAAATACATTCTATTTGCAGCCGTTTTCCAATGTGGAAATAGAAGAAGACTATACCTATCTGAAAGAGCGCGAGGTTGAATTTACAGTTCTTACCGGCATCTCGCTGAGAAAGGTAAATAGAACCCTGGTTAATCTGGATATACTTCCAGAGGAAATAGAGAGGATACGGGAATTCAAACACAACCGTCCCTATATCTATCTCTCTGCTGTTATGGCTGGACTCATAGCCATTACCTCAACGCTTTTCTTTAATCAGGAAAAGGCAATGCTTAACGGATTGTTAAATGAAATAAAGATTTCCCTGCAGGAGTATGAAAAATATAAACCCGAAGTGAATAAACTACAGGGAGAGATAGATGGGATTAAAGGCAAGTTGGGTACGATAAAAGGTGTGATTGATGAAAAGGCGATATGGTTGAGAAGAATTCTTGCTTTCGGTAACTCTCTGCCAAGTAGCAGAATATATATTGTTTCATTTTATCCAGGGCATGATACCTCTGCCGCTACAACGGTTGCGGAGGGTCAGTCGCAAATGCCTTCTGGTGCACCGTCTCCTGGTGCAATACCTCCTGGTTCTCCACCTGTTCCTAAACCTCCAGCACCTGGCCAGCCATCTCAACCTACTGTGGATATAAAGACGGAAAAGGCTTTCACACTGAAAGGTGAAGTTGTTATAACAGATATAAAAACTGCTTTTAACGATTTTAAGGTATTTGTTAATAAACTGTCCGGTCTTGATTTTTTGCAGAAAGTAGAAATAAATTCATGTGAGGTTAATACGGATAATACTAAACTGGAATTTACGTTATTTCTTGAAATAAAATGACAGAAGTTTCCCAAACGATGCTCAATAATTGCTGTGATGAGCCTCAGAATCAA
>DYKC01000205.1 GCA_020722825.1 Vermiphilus sp. | reverse complement strand
GGCAAATATAAGAGCAATGGAAAGTAATGTGAAAGGTATCTTTAATATCGGCACCGGGGTCTCGGTGACCTTTAACAGAATCATTGAGATTCTGAATGAAATCTTTGGCACCTCTTTTCAACCGGAGTACTTTGATAATCCCTACAACTTCTACCAGAACCATACCCAGGCCGATACAAATCTTTCCTCCAAAATTTTGCAGTGGAAAAGCAGATTCTCCATTGAGGAAGGAATTAAAGACTATTTTTTATGAAAGAGATAGTTCGTTTTGGGTATCATTAGAAAAGGAACTTCTGTGCAGGTTTGATGACCTGATCGCAGAAAAAAAGTATCCTAATCGCTCTGAGGTAATCAGAGACCTAAGAGGAGAGAATTTAGAGGGTCAAAAAGAGCCAACAGTTCTCAAGTGCAGATGGAAGTTTCCCTTGTTTTTACCTTGAAATTTGACAAAGATAATTTTTTAAATTATAATTACAAACGAGTTCAATGAAAGGCGGTGATTGAAAAAAATGAAAAGAGTATTTATTGGTTTGGTAGCAGCATTGATTCTTGGGCTTTTCTTGAATTCCCAGGCAATTGCCCAGACCCCTTCATTATCTGTTAAGGATAAGGATGGAATGGTTTATCTTAAAGGAGGGTTTTCCGATGGCTCTTCCGCTGCCGGAGTGAAAATCCTCATTGTAGAGGATAAACCATACAAAGGTGGGGAAAAAGTAGAACTCTACAATGGGAAAAAAGTTCTCAAGAAGACAAAACTGGACAAAAATGGTGAGCTCACCGTTGAGAAGCCAAAAGGACCTTATCTGATCATCTTTGATGCTGGAGCAGGCAAGGTGGTTGAGAAAAAGGGTCCTCTATTAAAAGCAGGGAAAAAGAAAGCAGGGAAAAAGAAGTAAATTACACCCCACCCTCCTCCCCCATTAATGGGGGAGGAGGAGAAGGGGGAAGGAGAAATCCATTATTAGGACATCATTAAACAAAGGATTGAATCTGCGCGCCAGTAGTTGACAGAAA
>DYKC01000062.1 GCA_020722825.1 Vermiphilus sp. | reverse complement strand
TTGATTCTGAGGCTCATCACAGCAATTATTGAGCATCGTTTGGGAAACTTCTGTTGTTAAGTTCTCTTTCTTTCACAACAAAATCCTCCGCATGTTCAATGTAAACAGGCTCAAGGATTTCAGCATCTTCGCCAAGATTTTTCTTTGCATCTTCTACACGATTCTTAAAATCTGCTTTCTTCTGTTTTCTTTCATTCTCCGTGGATAGATAATTTTTATCACCTGTTCTGCAAGGGCCTTCCTGTGAACCTCTATGCACTAATGATTCATAAACAATCTTTACTCCGCTTTTTTCAAACATAACCTTTTCCATTTCTCCTGCTTTTTGTTTGGATTAAAACCGTTGCTGTCTAATGTATCAGATGGGTAAAATTTTGTCAAATGTAGTGTCAGGGGAACTTATATAAAATAGAAGATACCGGTAAGAATGAGGTTGGTCAGTATTATAAGGAAGAAGGATGCCACCACAGAGGTTGTTGCTGCTTTGCCAACCCCCACCGCACCTCCCTCTGTTCTCAATCCCTCATGAGATGCGACTGTTATTACCACCACGGCAAAAACTATTGACTTAATCAGTCCTATAATAAGGTCTCTTAATTCAATGAACCTGAAACTTTGATATAAAAACATGCCTGAGGGAATGCCCAGCATAAGGACCCCGATGGCAAATGCTCCCAGTATGGAAAGGAAAAAACTGATGATAAAGAGAGCAGGTAGTGAAATGATACCTGCCATAAGACGCGGACTGATAAGATAAGAGACAGGGTCAACCGCCATAACCTCCAGAGCATCTATCTGCTCGGTGATTTTCATCGTGCCGATTTCAGCCGCTATTGAACCTCCGACTCTTCCTGCCATAACGATGGCAATAAAGACCGGCCCTAACTCCCTTATCATTGAAATGGATACAATTCCGCCGGCATAGATTTCAGCACCAAATTTTTTCAGGGTATATGCGGTTTCCATCACCAGTACCATGCCGATTAAAAAAGCAATGATTCCGACAATAGGAAATGATTGTATGCCTATTTCATTAATGTGTTTAAAGATGTTTTTCTTTCTTTTTGAAGAAAGCATTGTCTTTAAAGCATTAACTGCGAGAATCGTAAGCGAACCGAAATAAGAAATAGATGTTAATACTGCGCTGCCCATCTTTTCAATATCAATAAAGATATTTCTATACATTTATTCCCGCCTGGTGTAGTTTTCAAACCTTGTAAATTCTTTTAGAAAGGTAAGTTTTATTGTACCTGTGGGTCCGTTTCGTTGTTTTGCTATGATTACATCGGCGACTCCATCATTTGCACCCTTTTTATAAAAATCCTCTCTGTAAAGAAGAAGTACCAGGTCGGCATCCTGTTCAAGGGAGCCGCTTTCCCTCAAGTCTGAGAGATGAGGTTCTTTGTTCTCTCTTTGTTCGGTGGCTCTACTTAACTGTGAAATAGCTATTACCGGGACCTTCAACTCTTTTGCAAGAGATTTTAAAGAAGCGGATATCTCGCTTATTTCCTGCTGTCTATTTTCTACTCTTCTGTGGCTCCTCATAAGTTGCAGGTAGTCTATGATGATGAGTTGTATGTTAGCCTTTGCTTTAAGTCTTCGCGCCCTTGCACGTAGTTCAAAAACGTTGAGTGAAGGAGTATCGTCAATAAATATAGGAGTCTCTTCAAGACGCCCTGCAGACAGCAGTAAATTGCCCATATCTTCATCAGAAAGCATGCCCTGTCTTAATTTCATAAGATTAATTCTTGCTTCGCAGCACAACATCCTCTGAACAAGTTGTTCCTTACTCATTTCAAGACTGAACATCAGTATAGGAAACTTGGTTACCCCAGCATTAAGATTAAGGGCAATGTTACAGGCAAAGGCGGTTTTTCCCATGGATGGCCTGGAGGCGATAATGACAAAATCCGATGGGTGCAAGCCTGTGGTTTGTCTGTCAAGGTCAATAAATCCTGTGGGCAGTCCAGTAACAAAACCTCTTCTGTTGTGTATATCTTCAATCGTTTCTATATTTTCCTTTATCAGGTCTTTAAGCGGGTAAGCATCTCTTCTGGTCTTGTGTTGGCTTATGTCAAAAATCAGAGATTCTGCTTTGTCCAGAAAAGAGTCAACTTCCTCAGGTTCTTTTGATGCTTCAGATATAATCCTGGTGGCGTTTTCAATAATAGTCCTCAGAAGATATTTATCCTTGATTATTTTCAGGTACTCGTCAACATTTGCCGCAGTGGGCATCAGTTCCACAAGTTCGGCTATATATTCAATACCTCCTACTTCATCAAGCATATCCTGCTGTTTTAACTGGTTGGTTACCGTTATGAGGTCACACTTTTCATTCTTTTCAAATAGAGTGGACAGACAGGAAAATATTTTTCGGTGGGTTTCACTGTAAAAGTAGTCCTCGGTCAATGTTTCAAAGACCTGTGCTTTTGCATCTTCGCTTATCAGCATACAACCGAGAATAGCCTTCTCTGCTTCCAGACTTTGAGGAGGAATTTTACTAAAAACCATCTCTTTCTTATTATTCCCTTTATTCCCTGGCATTTTATTTCTCGCTTACAACCCATATTTTAACTTCCCCGGTTACCTCTTCACACAGCCTTACAGGAATCTTGTATATACCGAGTTTTTTTATAGGCTGTTCAAGGATAATCTGATGCTTGTCAATTTCAAGAGATAACTGTTGATTTATCGCTGATGCGATATCCTCTGTAGTGACGGAGCCAAACAGTTTATCATCCTGTCCTGCTTTGGAATTAATGGTAATGGACTTATCCCGTAGGGCGTTTTTTATCTTGTTTGCCTGTTCAACTATCTTTATTCTTTTCTTCTCAAGTGCCTTTTCCTGCTCATTCAGAATTTTTATATTCTGTGGGGTTGCTTCTTTTGCTATCCCTTTTGGGATAAGATAGTTACGGGCATATCCGGTATTGACTTCTTTAATCTCTTTCTTCTTACCTTTTCCAGGAAGGTCCCTGACAAATATTACCTTCATTGTTTTTCTCCTCTGTCCCACTTGTTCTGTTCTTTATTTCCATAACCCACCACGACATTTTCATGGAACCTAATTCAGACAGCGGGATTAAGATTTTCTGTCGTTATACCTTAATATACGGCAAGAGTCCAAGAAATCTGGCTCTTTTTATTGCTTTTGCCAGCATTCTCTGGTGTCTCGCACAGGTTCCGGTTATTCGTGGTGGTAAAATCTTTCCTCTGCTACTTGTAAATCTTTTAATCCTTCCTATATCTTTATAGTCAATTTCATCCATCTTTGCTTTACAGAACTGACAGATTTTAACCTTTGTTTTTGTTGCCATATCCAATTTTCTCCTTTATCCATCACCATTAAAAGACGGGATTAGGGATTCGGGTTTAGGGATTCGGAAAAACTCTTTTGTGCTTTTGTCTTTCCCGAACCTCCAATCCCGAGTCCCGAACCCCTGTCTTTTATTGTAAGGTATTATTGATTTTGTTCCTCGGGTTCTTCCACTAATTTTTCTGCAGGTAGGTCTGTTGGTCTGTCAAGAAACTGGAAATCTTCCACTACCACCTCTATTGTTGACCGTTTTTCTTTATCCTGTGTTTCCCATTTTCTGTACTGTAGACGTCCCTCTACAAATATCAAACTGCCTTTTTTCATATACTCGGCACACACCTCGGCTCTTTTTCCCCATATGACGAGGTTTACAAAACAGGTCTCTTCTTTTCTCCCTTCTTTTGTGGGGAATTCACGGTTAACTGCTAATCCGAGATTTGCTACCGCCTGTCCCCCTGGAGTATATCTGAGTTCAGGGTCCCTTGTTAACCGTCCTATAAGAAAAACTTTGTTTAGATTTGGTCCTGCCATTTTTCTCTCCTTTACAGGCTGCTCATACATAAAAGTAAAGGTTTTTATTACTTGCGTTTTTTATTCTTCTTTACTTTTCTTCTTTGAAGGATGGGATTCTGATTTCTGTTTTTTCCTCTCTCTAGGAAGTTTTTTCCTCTCCAAAAACAGGTATCTGAGAATACTTTCTCTTCTTTTAAGAAATAGGTCAATGGGTAAAATCATATCAGGTGAGGCTTTAAAGAAAAAAAGGTAATAAAATGCATCTGTATTTTTCTTAATTGGATATGCGAGACGTTTGGTCCCCCACGGTTCTTTTTTAATTATCTCCCCACCGTTTTTCTTAATAGTTTCTTCAATAAAAGATATCTCTTTTTCTGTTTCTTCTTTAGGTATACTTGATTTAAGAAGAAAACAACCCTCATATTGTTTTTCCATCCTCCATCTCTCCTTATCTTTATCTTTTATCCGAACTATCTAAAAAACAGGATTCATGATTCGGGTTTAGGGATTCGGAAAAACTTTTTGCTGCTTTTGTCTTTGCCGAACCTCCAATCCCGAGTCCCGAACCGCCTGTTTTTTGTATTACAACCTTTACTGTTTTTTAAAACCAGCAATCTTATTATATCCGTTTCTTACAAAAAGTCAAATAAATGTTAAAGTTGAAAATAATCTGTCTTTGGTGTAAACTATCTGCTATGAAAATTATATCATTTTCCAACCAGAAGGGGGGTACAGGGAAAACCACTGCTTGCCTGAATATTGCTGCAGGTCTTGTCAAGACAGGAGAAAGGGTTCTCATTATTGACCTTGACCCGCAGGGCAATGCTACTGTCAGCGTTGGAATACGTCTGAAACCGGAGGACCTGACGGTATCGGACTTTCTTTCTGGGACGGCAAGGATTGGAGATGTTATGCTGGATAGTTATATGGCGGATCTGTCAGTGATCCCTGCTGATACAACCCTTGCTCATACCGAGGTTGAACTTGTTTCAAAGAGCAAAAACCAATTTTTTCTGAAAAAGAACCTTGACAGAAGTGCAGATGTACTGAACTCCTTTGATTTTGTTTTTATTGACTGTCCGCCTTCTCTATCCCTGCTTACCGTCAACGGGTTATGTGCTTCTGACTATATTATCGTTCCTGTTCTCTGTGATTATCTGTCTCTTGAAGGACTATCGCATCTTATGGAAACGGTTGAGGAGGTCAGGAAAAGACTTAATCCTGGACTTGCAATACTTGGTATTTTACCGAATATGATTGACAGGCGGTTGAGAATTACGGAGGAAAGTCTGGCCCTCCTTAAAAAGGAGTTTGGTGCTCTTCTCTTTAAAAACGGAGTCAATGTGTGTAGCCGTCTCAGAGAATCACCGTCTTTCGGGAAATCCATATTTGACTATGCAGGCAGTTCAACGGCTTCAGAAGATTTTCTATCACTTGCAAAAGAAATTAAAAAGCGGATAAAATCATAGCCCCTCAAAGTAAAAAACAGGGATTCGGGGAAAAGGAGAATGAACAAATGAAAAGATTGGGTCCTCAGACAAAAAGACTTTTTGAGTATACTTCTGACAGGAAAGGCGGAAAAGATGAAGACAGGATAAAAACAGGCGTAAACAAGAAATATACCTTTATTCTACCCGTGGACCTGATGAAAAAAGTAAAACACAGCGCTGTAGAGCAGGATAAAACAATCTCTGACTGGCTGACAGAAGCGGTCAAAAGTTACCTGGCTAAAACATGATATATATCCTAACAGGAGATTGACAATCCCTGCGTTTTATGGTAGAATATAAACATGCCGAGCAAAAAGGAAGTAATAAATATAATCTCTAGCATCGGACTGTGGGATAGAAAAGCCATAGAGGGTGCTCTTGAGGAACAAGAGAAGACAGGAAATTCTTTGAAACAGGTTTTCCAGAATAGAGGGATGCTGCCTTTCGGAGAGGTATCTCCGTCTTTCTCCTTCCAGATGGGTATCGTCCAGAAAGAACTTCCTGCCCGAGAAATTCCCTCCGAACTGCTACCAATCATTCCACCCAAAATAGCAAAGTCCCACAGGGTCATACCCTGGGAAAAGAGCGAGGATGGTAGACTGATTCTGGTTTCCGATGACCCTATCAATATACTGGCTACGGACTACTTCAAAAAGGTCATAGGCTCTGAGGAGATAAAAAACATTGAGGTTATGATAACATTTCCTGAAGAGATAAACCAGTTATTTGATAAATACTACGGCCAGGAATCTACGGAGGATCTCACCCAGATGCTTCAGAAAGCAAGCAGCGCTACCATAGACCTTGCCCTGCCTGAAACAGATGTTAATGTAGAAGATGATGAGGTTCTTGCTTTACAGGCACCGGTTGTTAAAATCTGCAATCTTATTTTTGTTGAAGCGTTGAGACGCAGAGCAAGTGATATACATTTTGAACCGCTTGAAAAAAAATTCAGGGTCAGGTTTCGTA
>DYKC01000061.1 GCA_020722825.1 Vermiphilus sp. | reverse complement strand
TTACTGACACTCTTACCCGTCCTTAAGAAAGGGTACAAAATCAGGCTGAATTTCCGGTTTGCTCACCCTGTGATAAAGAAAATGGGCAGACTGCTTGCACCTGTGGTCATAGGGGTTGCGGTCACCCCCATAAACCTTCTGGTAGACTACTCTCTTGCAAATCTACTGTACAAAGGTGCGGTTTCCGGCCTGTGGTACAGTACAAGAATCTTTCAACTTCCTCTCGGTATTTTTGCCATTTCCATTTCAACGGCAGTCCTTCCGTGGTTTTCTGAAGACGCGTCATTAAAAAATAACGAGGGATTCATAAAGAACCTGAGGTTTTCAATGAAACTTCTTACCGTTTTACTGCTTCCGTTTACCTTCGGGTTGATTATCTTCAGTAAGGAGATAGTTTCTTTTCTCTTTGCCAGAGGAATGTTCGGGGGAGAATCAGTTTCCCTCGTCTCCTCTCCGCTTGTTTTTTATTCCATCGGCCTGCTTGGATATGGAGGTGCGTCGGTATGGAGCAGGGCCTTTTATGCCTGCAAAGATACGTTTACCCCTGTTAAGGTCGGAATTTTCAGCATATCAGTAAATCTTGTTTTAAACCTCGTTTTTATGAACCTGATAGGCCACAGCGGTATAGCCCTTTCCACCTCACTGGTCGGAATGACAAATTTTATTTTTCTGGTCATAATCTTCAATAAAAAACACATATACGTTAACCTGAAAACAATGATTCCTCTGCTCACAAAAATCTTTATTTCAGCATTTTTCATGGGAGCAGTACTCTTGGTCTACAAAAATGCCTTTAGAAACCTTTTTTCCTTGCCTGTTCTACTGTTTATTGGTATAATCATAGCAGTTATAGTTTATCTTTTCTGTTTAAGTTTGTTTTCCTCACACCTGAAAGAGGATTAATGAGGGTTAAATCATGCAGGGGATACAGTTTATAGTTTTGCTGTTCATACTTTTTTTTTCCGTTGTGGTACATGAGTTCTGCCATGGTTACGTGGCCTTACTGAATGGAGACGAAACTGCCAGAATGATGGGCAGACTTACCCTGAATCCCATTCCACACATTGACTTGTTTAGTACCATATTGCTTCCTGTCATACTTTTGCTGGCTACGGGAGGAAGGTTTGCCATAGGAATGGCAAAACCTGTTCCCATCAATCCTTTTAACTTCAGGAGTTATGACAGGGGAATGCTTACGGTTGGACTTGCAGGACCGGTAAGTAACATTGCACTGGGAACCGTTCTGGCTCTCCTCTCCAGAGTTTTTTCTCCGGGAATTGCAAAGGATATACTCTTTCTCGGAGGATATATAAACTTCATTCTTGCTTTTTTCAATCTTATTCCCATACCGCCTCTTGATGGTTCAAGAATACTCAGCGTTTTTTTGCCGGGGAACATCCGTTACAGATATGAACAAATAGAAAGATACGGCATCTTTATTGTTATGGCTTTTCTTCTTCTCGGTGGGTTCAGTTTAATCGCGCCTGTAGTCCACTTAATTGTGAATGCGCTTGCTAGCTCCTGAACGAAAATTAAAACTCCTCATTCTTTGAGAGATGCCGGATAGAATATTTTACAAGGAGGACGAAAATGGCCGAAGGACTTTTTAATTTTGTTGTAACTTTTTTTTCAGGCTGGGGATGGCAGTCTATGGGAAAGGTGCCGAATCCCGTAACAGGCAAGGTTGAAAGAAACCTTGAAATGGCAAAGCAGATTATAGAGATACTGGAGATGCTCAAGGAAAAAACAAAAGGGAATCTCACTGCAGAAGAAGATAGACTTCTGGCCGGAACTATTGCAGAACTGCAGTTGAACTATGTTGATGAACTTAAGAAACCTCCTGTTGAAGAGAAAAAAGAAGAGAGGGTAGAACAAAAAGCAGAGAAAAAGGAAGATGGAAAAACACCCAATGGTGAAAATAAAGATAAAAAAGAAGATAAGTAATACTCCTGATATTCCCGGAGTCTATCTTATGAAAGACGGGAATAATAGGGTTATATATGTGGGAAAGGCATTGTCCCTGAAGAAGAGGATCAACTCATACTTCCATTCAGGCGGAAATAATACCAAAAACCTTATTCTTTCCGAGAGGATAGAGGACTTTGAGTTTATTCCAGTTGCATCTGAAGCAGAAGCATTGATCCTTGAAAACAACCTGATAAAAAAGTATCAACCGAAGTATAACACCAACCTCAAGGATGATAAAAGTTATCCGATGGTAAAAATTACACGGGAAAAATTTCCCTCCATCCGGATTGTGCGGGAAAAAAAGGACCCCGGGGCATTATATTTCGGCCCTTTTGCTGACGCCGACCTGCTGAGGAGAGTGGTCAGGCTCATAAGAATCTATTATCCTATCAGAAATTGCAGGTACGACCTTGAAAAAAGAAGGGTTCATTTATGCACTCAGTATCATATACACAGATGCTCAGGTCCCTGTGAGGGAAAAATATCGGAAAAGGACTACAGAGATATTGTTCATGGCATAGTTGCTTTTTTTGAAGGCGGCTATGAAAAATTCAAGAAAAAACTCAAAAGGCAACTTGCCTGTGAAATAAAAAACCTCAATTTTGAGAAAGCACAGGAGATAAAAAACCGTATCTTTATGCTTGATGCACTCGGGAAACGTTTTCCTTTAAGGGATGAAAGGACGTTGATTGCTTACGGTGAGAGAAATATTCTTGAAAATCTTAAAAAGATTCTTCATCTGAAGAGAATTCCCTATCATATAGAAGGATATGACGTTTCCAACTTATCAGGTGCAAATTCCACTGCAAGCAAGGTTTCTTTTAAAGGGGGCGTGAGAGATACTGATAACTACAGGAGGTATAAGATAAAATACAAAGAGGGTATAAATGATTATGGTATGATTGAAGAGGTTTTGACAAGAAGATTTGACTCAGAGGAAGAAAGGAAAGAATTGCCTGACCTGATTCTGGTTGACGGAGGTAAAGGACAACTGAATACAGCAGTGAAAACCCTTAGAAAATTGAAGATTGATGTTCCTGCAATAGCGCTGGCAAAAAAGAATGAAGACATCTATATCTCAGGAGAAAAACATTTTTTGAGGTTGAAACGGGATTGTCCCGAACTACATCTTTTACAGGCGATAAGAAACGAAGCCCACAGATTTGCAGTCTCTTACCACAGGAATCTGAGGGGAAAAAGTATCCGGCAGTAATACTGTAAAAATGATTAGGTTCATTGACTCAGCGAAAATATGGATAAAAGCAGGGGATGGCGGAGATGGCTGTGTTGCGTTTAGAAGAGAAAAGTTTGTTCCGAAAGGTGGACCTTCAGGAGGAGACGGCGGCAGGGGAGCGGATATCATTTTTGTAGCGAGGAAGAATATCTATACACTCATTGACTTTCACTACAGACAGCACTTCAAGGCAGAAAGCGGTGCTAATGGGCAGGGTAACAATAGAGAAGGACGGTCAGGCAAGGACCTTATTATCCCTGTGCCGGTTGGAACAATTATAAAGGAATGGAAAAATGGTAGAGAAATACTTTTAGCCGACCTTACAGCAGAGAACGAAAATTTTATTGCAGCAAAAGGGGGTAAGGGAGGAAAGGGCAATACTCATTTCAAGTCTTCCACTAACCAGACTCCAAGAAAAGCCACAAAAGGAGAAAAAGGTGAAGAAAAATATATTGAACTTGAAATGAAACTGCTTGCTGATGTCGGCATTGTGGGTTTGCCTAACAGCGGTAAGTCAACCCTTGTATCAAAGGTTACCGCAGCAAAACCGAAGATAGCGGACTATCCTTTTACAACGCTTGTTCCAACTTTAGGCGTAGTTAACCTTGGTGATTTAAGAAGTTTCGTTATAGCCGATATACCAGGGATTATAGAGAAGGCATCCGAAGGCAGAGGACTGGGCTATCAATTCCTCAAGCACATAGAACGTACAAAAATACTTATTCATCTGGTTGATATATCACAGCCCGACCCTCTAAAAAGATATTATGACATCCGAAAGGAACTTGAGAAATACGGCAGAAATCTAGATGAGAAAACAGAAATTATCGTAGGTAATAAGACAGATATTCCCTCATCTATAGAAAACATTAAAATTTTCAAGAAAGAATTTGAAGAGGTGTATTTTATATCGGCACTGACAGGCAGGGGCATCAAACCTCTTATGGAGATTTTATGGAGAAAACTCAATGAGAAATGAAATTAACCAGATGAAAGATAGATATTTAATTCTGAACGAGCAATGGAATAAAACGAAAGAGAATTTTGGGATTGCTGAACAGCGAAAGGAATTTGATATTCTTGAAAAAGAGCGCGAAAAAAAAGGCTTCTGGAATGTGCGTGAAGACAAAGAAAAAATGGAAAGGTGGAACATCTTAAATGAAAGACTTGCTGATGCGGATGCCATAGACAGAAAAATTGAAAATCTTGGTACCATAATAGAACTGCTCATTTCTGAAGATGACGAGGAAATGGAGAAAGAAGGCAGAAAAATCACAGAAGAGATAGAACAGTGTATAAAAAAACTCAGAATGAAATTTATGTGGACTGCTGAAGAAGATACCAAAAATGCGATTATTGAACTCCATTCAGGGGCAGGAGGAACCGAAGCCTGTGATTGGGTAAGCATGTTGTGGAGACTTTACAGCAAGTGGGCAAACGCAAAAGGTTTTACCGTTAATATTGTTGATTTACTTGCGGGTGAGGAAGCAGGCATCAAAAGAGTTACTGCAATCATATCCGGACCGTATGCCTACGGATACCTCAAGGGAGAAAACGGGGTTCACCGATTGGTAAGAATTTCCCCCTTTGATTCAAATAAACGCAGGCATACCAGTTTTGCTGCTGTAAACGTTATACCTGAGGTCCCAAAGGATATAAACATTGAAATAAAAGAAGACGATATAGAGATGGAGACCTACAGGTCAAGTGGAGCAGGCGGGCAAAATGTTAACAAGGTTTCAACGGCTGTGAGAATAAGACATCTGCCTACCGGGATAGTGGTTCAGTGTCAGGTTGAACGTTCGCAGTTTAAGAACAGAGAACTTGCGATGAAACTACTGAAAAGCCGTTTATATCAGAAGGAGATTGAGGAAAGAGAAAAGGCGGAAGCCGAAAGAAGAGGGAAGCAGAAGAAGATAGAGTGGGGCAGTCAGATAAGGTCTTATGTTTTCTGTCCATACACTATGGTTAAAGACCACAGAACAGGATTTGAAACAGGAAATGTTGAAGCAGTTATGAATGGAGAGATAGACGGCTTCATTGAATCCGAACTTGAGTGGCTTGCGAAAGGATAAAAGGATAAATTATACCTCCTTACCGGTGAAACCAGGGGTTCGTGACTCGGGATTGGAGATTCGGGAAAGAACAAGGCAGGGAAAGGTTTTCCCGAATCCCTAAGCCCGTATCGCTCATCCTGTCTTTTAAAGAGAGTTCGGGGTAAAGGAATTCGAGATAAATGAAGGTACTTATAAGCGCAGGACCTACAAGAGAGTATATTGACTCCGTACGCTTTATTAGCAATCCATCTACGGGGAAAATGGGTTATCTCATTGCGGAAGAATGTATTAAAAAAGGATATAGCGTCACTCTCGTTAGCGGTCCAACTCATCTTAAACCTCCTGCAGAAGTGAAATTTATAGGTACTGAAACTGCGGAAGATATGAAAAAATCTATTCTGAAAAATTTCAAAAATGCTGATGTTCTTATTATGTGCGCCGCAGTCAGTGACTGGAGGCCTGTAAGAAGATATGCCGGCAAGATAAAGCGGAAAAAGACATGGTCTCTAAATCTTATGCCGAATCCTGATATCCTGAAAGAGGTCAACAAAATAAAAAGGCACAATCAGATAGTGATAGGATTTGCTTTGGAAACCTCCGACATTCTAAAGAATGCGGTGAAGAAACTCAAAGAAAAAAATCTTGATTTAATTGTGGCAGATACCCCTGAATTCTTTGGTGACGCGGATAAAACATCGAGGGTTTACTTCATATATAGAGATAGCAGTACAGAAGAATTTAAAGAGATAACAAAGAGTAGACTTGCCAGAAAGGTTGTTACCATTCTTAGGAATTTTAAAAACTGGTGAACAATGCAGTCTCAAGACCTATGAGGTCATCCGATGCACCCATAGAAGACTTTGAACTCTCGAAGAAGGTTAATGCAACCGGTGTTGTTAACATCACAAGAATCTTTGCGGAAGAGATGAAAAAAGAAGGGCAGGTGTAATAATCAATATCTCATCAATAATATATGGTGTTCTGGGGACAGACCTTTCTCAGTCTGAGGAAACGGATATAAATGGAGGAAAACCGGATTACTGTTTTCACAAGGCAGGTATTATCTCTGTCAGGGGTTAAGAGGTTTTTGAAGGGAAAGCAATGACTAATTTACCCTTAGTAATTCATAAAAGAACAAAATGAAATTTGCCGTAATATATTAGCTCCAAAAAGTTAGAAAATCAGCAAAGCCTTACCAGACTTGTTTTT
>DYKC01000060.1 GCA_020722825.1 Vermiphilus sp. | reverse complement strand
GTGAGGGAGACGAGAATAGAGCGAAGTAAGTCAATCCGACGAATAGGAGAATTGACAGCGAATGGCCGACCCGAGCAGTTTCGGGATGCGAGCGGCGCCGAGTCTCCAGCAGCCTACTTCCGCAGGCGGGAGAGGACATGCTGGACAGGGGAGGGTGGTTGTTCTCCTTTCCAGTCCGTGTTTTCTATCTCGTATATGGAGGTGAAAAGTTCGCGGCAGGCATCTTCGTAAGAGAGTCCGGCAAGTTCACCTATCAGACGTGTTGCGCGGTCTATAAGTTTCTTGTTGCTTGTTTCCACCCAGGACATCCAGTTACTCTGAATTCTTCCCATCCTTGCCATCGTTATCGTGGAGACCGTATTCATAACGAGTTTTACGGCAAGGTGTTCCCACAGGTTAATCGGTGATTTTTTTATGTGGCAGAGGATGTTGAACGTTCCAGGAATACTAGGTTCTTCACCAATGAAGAATATCCTGCTGTCCGAAAAGTCTCTTTTATGAATGTTAAACGCATCAAGGAATCTTTCAGTCTCGCCTGCCATATCTGATGCTGACAAAACAGCAATAGCAGCCGATGGTTTTCTCCCGAACCTCTTTTTGTCTTTTTCACTGCCTATCTTAAACCTTAGCATTTCTCTGAGGTTGATAGGCGGAGGGTTATTGACGATTTTTTCTGAGGCTCCCAGGAGTTTATAGTCCTGTTTTTTCCATTTTAGACAACGCGGTTTTCTTCCCAGGACCTGCTCCCATGCTTTTTCCGTGGGATAGATAGGATTTTTTACAAACGCCCAGGATTGAGGTGAGTTATTATCGTCATATTTTACGAAAGGCGGGAGCATAAATGTCGGTGCGCGTTCCGTCGTATCGGTAAATATATCCAGAAGATTTTTGTCCGCAAAGTATGTGATCAGTCCATTCCTGGAGTAGATACCTTCTTCATATTCAACAAAGTTAGCAAGTTTTGCAAGAGAATCTTTTTTTGTAAGGTCGTCAAGCAGTTCCGTAAATGTCTTGACCGGATTTTTACTGTCTGCTCCAGTGAAAGAAATAAGCGTTTTTTCCAGTGCATACCCGAGTATTAGTAGTTCTATCGTTACCGCCTGCATCCTTGTTGAACCTGCGATGGCCATAGGACCTGTGCACAGGTCAAGAGATGTGACACGCGGGTCGGTTATTACTTTTCTTGAACGTTCTATCCTTTCGCACAGGAGTTGTGCCGGATTGTTGAAGATGAGGAATACCCTTGCACCGTCATCTGCCGCTTGCACTACCGAGCCCAGAACTGAGGATGTTTCTCCTCCCTCAGTTACACCGATAAAGGTATCTGCGGTACCTATCCCCATATCCTGTGCCTGCCTGCGTCCAAAACTTGCATAGTCCTCAAAGGATTCTACAGACCTTATCAGTGCATAGTCTCCGCCGGTCATAATGCTGAATACCCTGTCTTCCATCTCTTTCAGGTTCAGTCTGCGGCATAAATTTCTCCATGATGCCTCAAGAAGTATGCTCAAACGTCCTGTGGCACCGCACCCGGAGAATACAATTTTTCCTCCTTCATCCAGTGATTTTTTAATTGAGTCAGTGAGTCTTTCAAATTCTTTTGAGTCCAGTACCTGCGATGCTTTTGGCGGGATGTCCCTGTCCACTTTTAACAGCATTTCTATACCTGCGACAGTATCTTCTCTACATATCTTATCCAGCCCTGACGTTTCAGGGTGTGGTTGTTCTGTGGGCAGAAAACCAAGGTGGAACTGCGCTTCTTCCTTTATAAAATGTTCAGTTTTTTTGTCTATTTCCCTCATACTGGTACCCATAAGGGCAATAATAACATTTTCTCCTTTGACGATCAATTGAATTTGAAGTTTTTTGTGGCAGGTTGTATAATTTTTGCGAATGCAGGATATGACAGGGAGGAGAAGATGACTATTCAATCCAAGATGATAGAAGGCGTAAAGATAAAAAAACTAAATCTTATACCTGATGAGCGGGGCTTTTTAATGGAAATACTGAGAAGCGACGATGAGATCTTTGAAAAGTTCGGTCAGGTATACATAACAACAGCTTATCCCGGTGTTGTGAAAGCATGGCATGCACACAGATTTCAGGATGACAATATCACAGTGGTGAAAGGGATGGCAAAGATAGTGTTGTGTGACCTGCGTGAAAAAAGTAAGACCTACAGAGTCGTAAATGAATTCTTTGCCGGTGAGCATAATCAGATTCTAGTTCATGTACCCAAACTTGTTTACCACGGATTTAAGTGCGTGGGGGATGAAGAGGTTTTTGTGGTAAATGTAACAACCAATACCTATAACTATAAAAATCCGGATGAATTAAGACTGCCTTTTGATACAGACAAGATAAACTACAACTGGGAAAGGAGAAACTATTAATGAAAGGTGTAGTTCTTGCCGGCGGGCTGGGAACGAGACTTTATCCTCTCACAAAGGTTACCAACAAACACCTTCTGCCGATTTACAGCAAACCGATGATTTACTATCCCATACAGACCCTCGTGGATGCTGGGGTAAAAGACATACTTATTGTAACAGGCGGAAATTCTGCCGGTGATTTCCTCCGGCTTCTGGGCAACGGCAGAGAATTCGGTCTGAAGCATATCAATTATACCTACCAGGAAGGGGAAGGTGGCATTGCTGATGCTCTTTCACTGGCAGAGCATTTTGTCAAAGGTGGAAAGTTTGTTGTCATACTAGGAGACAATATCGTTGAGGAGAGCATAAAGGGTGAGGTGAAGATATTCTCAAAACAGAAGGAAGGTGCAAGGATACTCTTGAAAGAGGTTGAACATCCTGAAAGGTTCGGAGTTGCTGAAATAAAAGATGACAGAATAGTGAAGATAATAGAGAAACCGAAGGTTCCACCGTCCAATTTTGCGGTGACTGGCATTTATATGTATGACAGTTATGCCTTTGATATAATAAAGACACTTAAACCTTCCGCACGGGGGGAACTTGAGATAACCGACGTAAACAATAGGTACATAGATAATGGAACGCTCACATACGGGATACTGAAAGGCTGGTGGACAGATGCGGGAACGTTTGAGTCTCTGATTCGTGCGAACAACCTCGTCTACAAAAAAGAGGCAGGTAAATGAAGATAGTAGTTACCGGCGGGGCAGGATTTATCGGCTCGCATTTTATCAAATACATCTTGAAGAAACACCCAGGTTATAAAATCCTGAATGTTGATAAACTCACCTATGCTGGAAATCTCGAAAACCTTGAGGAGATAAAGGATAACCCTGACTATAGTTTTGTGAAAGAGGACATATGTAACAGAAAGACGATAGAAAATGCTATAAGTGGGTACGACGTTATTGTCAACTTTGCCGCAGAGTCCCACGTGGACCGTTCCATTAATGAACCTGAAGTTTTTCTGAAAACTGATGTTTTTGGCACATTCAACCTTCTGGAAATCTGCAGAACCAGAGGTATAAAAAAGTATATTCAGATAAGTACCGATGAAGTCTACGGCAGTGCTGATTACGGAGAGACCTTCACGGAAGAGAGCAGGTTAAACCCTTCAAGTCCCTATTCCGCAAGCAAGGCGGCAGCCGACCTCCTCGTTCTTTCATACTACAAAACCTATAAGATGTCCATAAACATAGTCAGGAGTTCTAACAACTATGGTCCTAACCAGTACCCAGAAAAGTTCATTCCACTTTTTGTTACCAATGCGATTGAGGATAAAAAACTCCCGTTGTATGGAGACGGGCGCAATGTGAGAGACTGGCTGTTTGTTATGGACAACTGTGCGGGCATTGATACAGTTCTGCATAAAGGAGTCAGTGGGGAGATATACAACATTGCAGGAGAAAGCGAGAGGGAAAACATATTTATAGCGAAAAAAATACTTAAATATCTTGGCAAGTCCGAAGAACTCATACAATTCGTGAATGATAGACCTGGTCATGACAGAAGATACAGCATCTCCTGCGAAAAGATAAAAAGGATTGGATGGAGGCAGAAGACCTCTCTTGAGGATGGACTGCGCCTGACCGTTGAATGGTACAGGGACAACAGGCAGTGGTGGGAGAAAATAAAAAGCGGTGAGTTCCTTAAATACTACAAAACCCACTACAAATAATATGAGGATTTTAATTACCGGCGGTAGTGGAATGGTGGGGGGTATCTGACAGAGGTATTGAGGAAAGATAACGACATTTATGCTCCCGGCAGGCAGGAGATGGACATAACGGATAGAGAAAAGGTTATAAAAACAGTCAGAGATTTTAAACCTGCCATCGTAATTCACTGTGCCGCATTTACTGATGTTGATGGTTGTGAGGTTGATAAGGAAAAGGCGTACCGCGTCAACGCATTCGGAACGCAGTATATTGCGGAAGGTTGTTCTGATATCAATTGCACAATGATATATCTTAGTACGGACTTTGTCTTTGATGGAAAGAAAAAAACCCCCTATCTGGAAACAGACCTGCCCAATCCTTTAAATGTCTATGCGGAAACGAAACTTCTCGGGGAATATTATATTTCGCATATACTACGCAGGTTTGTCATCGTCAGACCGTCAAGGATTTTCGGACGTGGCGGAAGGAACTTTGCATCTCGCATACCTGAACTAATGAAACACAAAGGCAGCAAAATAACTATTACCAGAGATATTGTCAATTCTCCGACTTATGCTTCTGATCTTGCTGATGCAATAAGATTTCTTGTGCAAAAAGATTTTTACGGTATAGTAAATATCTGCAACAGGGGAGAGTGTTCCTGGTATGAGTACGGTTTGAAAGTGAAGGAGTTTTTGAAGGTGAAAGATGCTGAACTTATCCCTGTCAGTTTTTCCGACTTTGAAAGCAGAAAGGCGGAAAGGCCGCACTATTCAGTGTTAAGCACCCAACTTCTTGAGAGTCTCGGCTTTACAATGCCCGACTGGCAGGATTCCCTCCGCACCTGGCTGGAAAGTTGAACCTTGCCAGAGCATGTTAGAAATTCTGTAATAGTCACACAGATCGTTACCCCCTTGCGATAAAAATTAAGAACCAAATCAGTAGATATTTTATCAGGTATTATAGAGGGATATAAAACTCTTCATCATCAGTTCTATGACTCCTTTCTACATGCTTGATACCCTTTCCTACCCTTAGGTGCTCTGGCTAACTTTTCCCATAACCCGTTGCTTTCCTCCTCTTCTTCGCTTCAGGTTGTCTATTTTATACATCTTGTTGTATGATATTTCCATCCCCGGTATACCAGCTATTTTAACAGATTCTTCAAATTTGGTTAAATAAGGGTGGTAATAATCTCTATAACCATTTACCAACTAAGATTGACAGAGAAGAGGGGTAGGCGTATAATTAAAACCTGTTTTGTTGCCCCCATAGACTAGTGGTTAGGTCACCACTCTTTCAAGGTGGGCGGGCCGGTTCGAATCCGGCTGGGGGCGCGACTGGCGCATTCAGGGTTTGTTGATATAGACGTGGCGGTGGGCAAGAACCTTCTTGAAGTAGTCGTCAAGCAGTTCTATCTTAAATTCTTTTACAAGGTCTTTAACAGTTTTCCCTTCCATCTCGGATGAAATAAGAAGTGAACCCAGAATCCCGGGTCGTAGATCTTTACGCCTGTCCTGCATCAGACATACATGATACATTGATGAGAAAGGTATAATGTCGGGTTTTGCCTTTACCTATCTTGCCATTGAAGTTGTTAAGGTATGAGAAGTTTTTGCCCTATGTAAACGGTATTACTTTTAAGGTTGTTCTTTTTCTTCAGGTCGCTGACTGTAACGCCAAACTTTTTAGCGATTCCCCCCAGGGTATCGCCTTTTTTGACCACATAGGACTTTATTTCCGGTTTTGGCGGTTCTTTTGTGTTCTGAATCTCCCCTTCCTTTTTCAGGTGGACTATCTCGCTTTCCTGTCTTGTTATTTCATCCAGGAATACCTTCATATTGGCGTCCATCTTGCGCTCTGTTTGGACATTCCACTCTTTTATTTTTGCGAGTTCATCGGAAAGTTTGTTGAGGGATTCTGCTATGACGGCCTGTGACTTGTTAATTGTTATGGTGTCATTCTGTATTGTGGACAGGTTCTTGTTTAAAGCGGATATGGAGGTTATAATATCAAAATAGGTTTTTTTCAATCCCTCCAGGTCGCGTCTCATCTCAAAATCCGTCTTGTCCGTGGTTTCACGTTCTGCTTTCAACTGTTCGGCATACTTGAAATTAATTTCGTCTATTCTCCCATAAACATTTTTAATTTCGTCTTTAAGTGAGGATATTTCTTCTGCGAGCATCGCTCTTTCTTTTGAAAGTTCATCTATCCTTTCAGAGATTGCGGAAAACCGCTGTTCATTTGTCTTTTCAATGGTATCCAACCGCTTGGCAATTGTCTTGGTTGTTGTGTACAGGTCGCCTTCCACGGATGTCACTTTCTCTTTCACTGCTGAAAGTTTATCTATCCTTTCAGAGATTGCGGAAAACCGCTGTTCATTTGTCTTTTCAATGGTA
>DYKC01000059.1 GCA_020722825.1 Vermiphilus sp. | reverse complement strand
GGTGTTAAAATTGAAGCAGTGAAAAACAGGATGGTCCAAAAAAGGAATTTGGAAGTGGGAATAAATGTCTACCTTAGAGAAAGTAGGGTATTCGTTCTGGGTTGTAGCGGCAACACTGCTGTTCCTGATTGCGGAATGTGCTATGAATTCGGATACCCGGGGATAGGGGAAACAACCAGTTGCCTCTTCTGTGCTGGTTGCACAGTACACTGAAAAGCCTGTAGTGATGGAGGGCATATTAGGCGAAAGGAGTTAAAATATGGCAGGTAGAGAGGTTTTCGGGAAAGAAGAGATGGAACAGGTACAGGAAGTACTGAAAACAGGAATTTTGTTTAGGTACGGGTTTGAAAAAGAACGTAAAGGCATCTTCAAGGTCAGGCAGTTTGAACAGGAATTCGCCCAATACACCAACGCAGGCTATGCGCTGGGTGTGAGTTCAGGAAGCGCAGCCGTAAAGGTGGCTCTTGAGGCACTTAACCTACCGAAAGGGAAAGAGATAATCGCTCCCAGTTTCACCTTTGTTGCAACGATAGAGGCAATAGAAGAAGCAGGTTTCAAGCCGGTTCTATGTGAGATAGACGAGACCTTCAACATCTCAATTGAAGACATAAAAAACAAGATAACAAAAGATACAGTGTGTTTAGCGCCTGTTCATATGATGGGCTCCGCTGCAAGGATTGACAAGATTCTTGAAATCGCAGGGGAAAACAAACTTAAGGTTCTGGAAGATACCTGCCAGGCCACAGGTGCTTCTTACAGGGGTAAAAAAGCCGGAACTTACGGGGACGTCGGATGTTTCAGTTTTGACTATGTGAAGGTGATGACCACAGGTGAAGGTGGAATGGTAATAACCAACAACAAGAATATCTATAAACAGGCAGAGTTTTATCACGACCACGGACATCCACATCTGTCCGGAGTCGGAAGGGGAGAAGAGAAACGAGCCCGTAAGGGATTTAACTTCAGGATGAACGAACTGCAGGGAGCCTTGGGACTGGCGCAACTTAAAAAACTGGACACCATTATTGCCAGACAGAAGGAAAACAAGAAAACCATAAAGGAAGAATTAAAGAAGATCCCTGGGATGGAATTCAGACAATTTGCTGATGAGGATGGGGAAATAGCAACCTTCCTGACCATTCTACTTCCTGACAGGGATAAAGCCGAGAAGTTTAAAGATCTTCTCAGAGAGAATGGAACGACCCCTGCCGTATATAACTACTGGCACTTTATTGCAAATGTAGAGATTGCTAGCGGAATCTTTCCCGTAAGCCAGAAGATTTTAGAGAGAAGCGTAACCCTTGAGATAAAAACTATTATGGAGCAGGATACCCTGAGTAAAATTGTTGATTCCTATAAGAAGGCTGCCCGGGCAGTTATCTGATTTATGGTATACAACGTATCGGAAATTTTTTACTCAATCCAGGGAGAAGGACTTCTGCAGGGACTGCCAATGGTTTTTATCAGACTGGCAGGTTGTAATCTCAGATGCCCTTTTTGCGACACAAAATATGCCTTTAAGAACGGGGAAAAGAAAGAAGTCAAAGAAATACTTAAGGAAATACGGCAGTATCCATGTAAAAAGGTGTGCATCACCGGAGGGGAACCATTTCTTCAAAATCTGTTTCCACTTGTAAAAACCCTTAAAGACAAAAAATACTATCTGACGGCGGAAACAAACGGAACGCTCTGGCAAAAGATACCCCTTGACTGGCTCACCGTAAGTCCAAAAACCGATGGGAAAAAGATTCATCCTCAGGGATACGACAAGAGATTTTTAAATACCGCTTCAGAGTTCAAATACGTCATTACCGGCAGGCAGGACCTGAGTTTCATAGACAGAAGGATTAGAAAACCTGTGGTCTTACAGCCTGTTGACAACAACATAGAGATAGCCGGAGAGATAGTTATGTTTCTCAAAAAAAACTCGGGTAGAAACTGGTATCTGCGTTTACAGATGCACAAAGTTACAGGGATAAGATGAAAAGGGCGGTCTGTCTCATATCAGGAGGTATGGATAGTTTTGTAAGCGCTGCCATTGCAAAAAAACAGGGTTATGAGATATATGGATTGACGGTCAGATACGGACAGAGAAATAAAAAAGAGATTGCCTCTGCAATAAAGGTTGCTAAGTTTCTGGATGTTAAAAGACATATCATAACAGATGTTGACCTGTCATGGACAAGGTCAGCACTGACAGATAGGTCGCTCAAAATCCCTAAGAGGGTTCGCAGAGGTGAGATACCTGCTACCTACGTTCCTGCAAGAAACACTGTATTGGTAAGCATCGCACTATCTCTTGCTGAAACTGTGGATGCAGATGCAATATTCATCGGAGTAAATGCTGTGGATTTTTCAAATTATCCTGACTGTAAGCCTGAATATATAAAAAGGTTTCAGAAACTGATAGATATAGCAACGAAAAAGACATCAGGTGGCGGGAAAATAAAGATACATACCCCCTTACTCCTGATGTCAAAAACCAGGATAGTCAAAAAAGGACTCTCCCTTGGTCTGAACTTCTCCATTACCTGGTCATGCTACAGAAATGGTAAAAAGCCCTGCGGCAGATGCCCGAGTTGCATACTCAGGGCAAAAGCCTTCGCCTTAGCAGGTCTAAAGGATCGTTGACTGCTATAAAAAACTTTTTTCTGCTAATTAATTCAGACAGGTCTGTTCACTTTTGAATATAATGAACGAAAATGCAAAAAAGACGTTTTACAGACAGTTGAGTACACTACTTGCCTCAGGTTTCAATATTTCAGGGGCTCTGTATCATCTGGCAGAAAACTCCCCTACTGATATATCCCGGGCCGCCCGGAACCTTCACGCAGGAGTTGTAAAAGGAAATACCCTTGCTGAACAGATGTCTTTTTTATCTCCGGAGGTTTTCACGGGGTTTGAAACAGGAGTGGTTGAAGCAGGAGAAAATTCCGGAACTCTGCCCGAAAATCTTTCTGGTCTTGCAGAATATTTTGAGTTTATTTCTCATATAAAAAATGAAATGCGCAGCGGTTTAATATACCCGGTTATTTTACTGCACTCAGCCATACTCATACCCGCTGTCCCGGTACTTTTCCTGCAGGGTCTTGCTGCCTTTCTGATAAGGGTATCCCCGCCCATATTCCTGATATATCTTTTGTTTTTCTCAACCCTCTTTTTCTTCAGATACTCAAAGCACTCCACGGTACTGACAGAGAACAAAGACAGGATAATGATGAGAATACCCATATTCGGGCAACTGCTTATGAAGATAGAGTCTATAAGATTTTTAAAATCATTTGTTGCACTCTACACTGCCGGGGCAGGCATTGTCAGAAGTGTGGAACTTGCCGCAGGAACGGTGGGAAATGCCATTATAAAAAACGATATAAAAAATCTATTGCCCCTTTTAAGAAAAGGCAGGCCGCTGTCAGAGGTCCTCTGTGGCAAAACATGGTTCCCTGTAGTCGTCTGTGATATGCTGAAAACAGGGGAGGTAAGCGGAACAATTGAAGAGACGCTGAAAAGGGTATCTGTCTATCTGAAAGAAGAGGTTGACGTGACCATTGAACAGATTCTTAAGGTCCTGCCTGTGGTGGTATATCTTCTTGTTGCCCTCTATATAGGATATATTGTAATATCTTTCTATACCAGGTACCTGGGGTTGATAAAAGACCTTTCTTTTTAGCCCTCATACTTCTATCTCTTTGTATGCCTGGTCCATCTCCTCAAGAATCTTCAGTGCCGCAGACCTCGGGTCAGGTGCATTTTTTATAGGTCTGCCCACAACCAGATAATCAGCGCCTGCTCTTATCGCCTCTGTCGGTGTGACAAAACGCTTCTGTCCATCGGCTGCAGCACCTGCCGGGCGTACCCCCGGAGTGACAACAAGAAAACTTCCGCCAGTCTCTTCCTTGATGATTGATGCTTCCTTTCCAGATGCTATTACCCCATCACACCCACATTCAAAGGCCATCTTTGCGCGCCTTAATACAACCTCTCCAGGATCTCTATCTATTATTCCCATATCTCTTAAGTCTGACGCCGCAATATCTGTCAGCAGGGTAACAGCAAGTATTCTGAGATCACTGCTGCCTTTACCCTCAACCGCTGCCTTCATCACCTGCCTGTCGGCATGTACCGTCAGGAAATCGACCCCCAGTCTGCTCACCTGTCTTACTGCATATCTTACCGTATCGGCAATGTCAAAGTATTTCAGGTCAAGAAAGACTTTTTTACCTTTGTTTATCAGAGAAGATACAAACCCTGCCCCTGTAAGGGTATGCAGGATAATCCCGACCTTGAAAAACTTTACAACCCCTTCAAGTTCATCAACGTACCTGTCAGCCTCTTTTCTTACAGGTGTGTCCAGCGCAAAGATAAGCCGTTCTTTGGGGTTTATTTTCTCCATCTTTATAGTTCAGATGCAATTAAAGAGGCAACAGAATTCGGGTCCATACCCTCCTGTTTAAACAGATAGTCCGGTTGTCCGGAACTGCCATATCTTTTTACTCCCAGTTTCAGAAATTTCCCGGCATATTTCTTCTCCAGAAGATACATTCCTACAGTCATACCAAGCCCTGTATCTATGTGGTGGTCCTCCATAGTTAGAATAAGTCCAGTTGAGAGAACCTTATCCATAACCTCCTGGTCAATCTCCAGAGGACAACTGATGTTTACAACACCGACGTTAATCCCTTTCTCATTCAAAATCTCCACTGCCTTCAATGCACGGGGAACCAGACAACCCATGGTTGCTATATAACCCTGCTCCCCTTCTCTTAAAAGGTCAGCCCTGCCATACTCAAACCTGTAGTTCTCGTCAAAATATACAGAACCGTCCTTTTTCGTGACAACCGGAACTTTTGACCTGCCCATACCCACAAACCAGTTGCCGGACTGACCGGCAACGTACCTTATCACCCTGTCTGTCTGGTTAGGGTCGGCAGGTATGACTATCCTGAATCTATACAGATTCCGTAACAGGCCCACATAGTCTATGCACTGGTGGGTCTTCCCATCCTCACCCACGTCCAGACCGAGATGTGTACATACAAGTTTCAGGTTCGTATAGTTCTGGTCGTTCAGTCGTGCCTGGTTGAATGTCTCGTCCACCCCGAATACCCCGAAGTCTGAAAAGAAACTTATTGTTTTATCCGTTGATATTGCCCCGGCTATTGTGGCGGCATTATGCTCCTGGACACCAACCTGGAAGAATTGTTCGGGAAACTCTTTTGCAAAGAGGTCGGTCTTAACAGAAGTTGCAAGGTCGCAGTCAAATACCACAAAAGGGTATTCCTTGTTATCCGCATTCGCCTTTGCAATCTCTGACAGTGCCCTTCCATACGCACTGCGGTTGTCTGTCATTTCCTCCTTTTTATAGACAATAGATGTACCTTTTTTAAGCACAGGGGTGAACTCAAACTTCCTGTCAGGGTATGTCCATTTCCGCTCTCTCAGTTTTCTGTACTTATCCAGTACAGGCGGCAGGCCCAGTTCATCCATTGCCTTGTTATACATCTGCTCATCAAGCGTCTTTCCATGATACTTGTACTCGTTTTCCATAAAGGAGACACTTTTCCCCAATATCGTATTTGCAATTACACATACAGGTTTCGGCATCTCAATGGATTTTTTTATCGCCTGATAAAGTTCTGCAAAGTTATGACCGTCAACCTCCATCGTTTCCCACCCGTCGGCCTTATAGTTTTCACCTATCCTGCAGGGCATAATGTCGTCTGTCCTTCCGCTTATCTGTATTTTATTATAATCAACAATAACCGTTATATTGTTCAGTTTATACTTGGATGCAAACCTTCTGGCTTCGGCTACCTGTCCTTTCGTACTTTCCCCGTCACTCATCAGGACAAAGATATATGTATCTCTTCCGTGAACCCTGTCGCCAAGTGCAAAGCCGCATCCTGCTGAAAGTCCCTGCCCCAGATTGCCGGTACCCCACTCAACGCCGGGCACCTTCCTTACAATATGTCCTTCAAATATGCTTCCTGACAGGCGAAAGGTTGCGACTGCCATGTCTATATCAAAAAATCCCAGTCTGCCAAGTACGGAATATACAGCCGGTGAGGTATGCCCGTGACTCACAATAATCTTGTCTCTGTTGGGGTCATCCACTCTTTCTGGGGCAATATTAGCGTACGAGAAAACCGTAAGGTATATATCCAACGAGGACATTGCCCCACCAGGATGCCCTGAGTTGGCGAGGGTTGTCATCGTAAGTATGTCACCCTTGCATAACCTGCTGAGTTCCTGCAGTCTTGAAATATCTTCTTTATCCAGCCTTTCTTTTTCGAATCTTCCCATTCTTATCCTCCCGTTGTACACCTTTGCATTTTTATGTTTCCAGATAAAATGTTCTATATTATATCACGTAATATATTTTGTCAGAAAGTGAAAAGATGGTCTATTTCCATTCTGGTAATGTCATCCATGGTGGGTAAACCCTCACTGAACCACGTTCCCAGTAATCTAAAATGACGGCAACCATCGTGCACCTTTTTTCCTGTAAAACTCAGCCAACCACGTCATTGCGAGGAGTCCACTCTGTCCGCGGACGACGAAGCAATCTCA
>DYKC01000058.1 GCA_020722825.1 Vermiphilus sp. | reverse complement strand
AAGTGTCTCATACCCGTAAACACCATAGCAATTCCATACCTGTTGCAGGCATCTATAACTTCATTGTCCTTCAGTGACCCTCCCGGCTGTATTATTGCACTAACCCCTGCCTCCATTAACACATCTATGCTGTCTGGAAACGGGAAAAACGCATCGGAAGCAACAACAAGCGGGGTGATCTTTTTCTTGAAGTTATCCTTCATCTTCATCACCGCCACCCTTGCAGAATCATATCTTGACATCTGCCCTGCTCCAATACCTATAGTCCTGTCTTTCGCAGCAAGGACTATGGCATTGGACTTTACAAACTTGCATACCGTCCATGCAAACTTCAGTGCACCCATCTCTTCATCATCAGGCATTCTGTCCGTTACCACGTCCATCTTTTCAAAATCCCTGTTATCAGGGGTCTGTACAAGCAACCCATCGTTAAGTGCTTTAAAATCATAACCGGGCACAATATTTGCAGGACTTTTGATAACCCGCAGGTTTTCTTTTTTCCTGAATATTGCAAGTGCATCTTCATCGTACTCAGGGGCAATGACAACCTCGTAGAACCTCTCGGTCATTTTTTCCGCAATCTTTTTACCTACCTTACGATTAAAACCGGCTATTCCACCAAAAGCACTTAAAGGGTCGGTTTCCAGAGCCTTTTCGTAAGCAGTAAGGAGGTCGTTATCAACAGCTACCCCACAGGGATTGGTATGTTTGGTCAAAACACATCCGGGTAAAGAAAACTGGTTGACAAGTATATAGGTAGATTCCATATCCAGAAGATTGTTGAAAGAAAGTTCTTTCCCCTGAAACTGCTGTCGGGTAAACTGTCTGTCCGCAAACCTGTACCATCCGGCAGTCTGGTGTGGATTTTCTCCGTACCTCAGGTCCTGAACCTTTAATAAACGTAGGTCCATCTCAGCAGGTAGAACGTCCTCCTTTTCAATCTTCCCTTTAAAATATTTCGCTATAGCAAAATCGTATCTGGAGGTATGCCTGAATACCTCCATTGCACAGCGGAAAGAGAACTCTTCGCTGATACACCCATTATTTTTTTTCATCTCCTTGATAAATTCATCATACAACTCATTTTTGACCAGTACACAGACATACCTGTAGTTTTTTGAGGCGGCCCTGAGCATAGTGGGTCCGCCTATATCTATGTTTTCAATTATCTCTTCATGCGGTGCACCTTTTTTAATGGCCTCTTCAAAAGGATACAGGTTACAGACTATAAGGTCAACAGGCACGAGATTGTTGTCCCGCATCTCTTTTTGATGCTCTTTATTATCGCGGATTGCAAGAATACCGCCGTAAATTTTCGGATGAAGCGTCTTCACTCTTCCGTCCAGTATTTCCGGAAAACCGGTAAATTCTGAAACATCCTTAACCTTGACGCCTTTCTCCCTTAAAGTCCTTGCAGTTCCTCCCGTGGAAAGAATTTCCACATTGTACCCGGCCAGAAATCTTGCCAGTTCAACAATACCCGTTTTATCCGAAACACTCAATATCGCCCTTTCTATCTTTACCATTGTTCTTCCTCCGTTATTTATATACTGCCCACATAAGAAGTGAACTGCTCAACACCGCTATTATTGTAAACGGCAACCCTATTTTAACAAAATCCTTGAATTGGACTGCATAACCATTTTTTTTCAATATACCCACAGCCACAACATTACAACTGGCTCCGATAGGGGTAATATTCCCACCAACGCAGGTACCAATCAACAAACCAAAAAGGAAGATGAAGGGATTAAGAGCCAACCGCTCGCAAAGTATCTGCACGCCTGAAATCATTGCCATTGAATATGGTATGTTATCAACAAAAGAAGAGACAAGTACAGAGCTCCATACCACAACATTATAGAGGAAGAAGGAATTATCTCCACTGCTTTTCTCCAGCAAACCGGCAAGTCCGTTGATAAATCCCATTTTTTCCAAAGTCCCCACAAGTACAAAGATGCCCACCAGCAGGAAAAAACTATCCCAGTCAATATGTCTGACCGAAAACTTTTTTCCCTTCTCCCATAAAGCAAACCACAGCAACCCTACTGCAGCATAGAAAAGGCAGATAACAGCCGGGAAGTATCCAAGTCCGTTACTGAACAGAGAAACAAGTGCAAGCGAGATTATCATCAAGAGAATCAGGATTGCAGGCACCCAGGTTTTCACCGGATGTCTAACAGGAGGTACATCCATAACCTCTCTTTCCTTTCTGAAAAAGAGATATAAAACGGCAAGGCCTGCTATTGCTCCTGCCTGTACAAAAAAGAAGATTCCGGGACTTCCGGAATTCAGAGAAAGTTTTGCAGCAGGCATATAGAAAAAGTCATTAAAATTCATCCCCGTTTCCATTGCAAGTATAATGCTCGGACTGTCTCCTACCATTGTGGCGCATCCCTCAAGATTGCTTGAAACCGCCATCCCGACGAAAAGAGAAACAGGGTTGAGGTTATATTTTTTCACCAGTTCAAGGGCAACCGGAGCCATTATCATAATCGTTGCGATATTTTCTACAAACATAGATACCACCCCTGTGATAAGACAGATAAATAGAAACGTAAGACCAACCGTAAATCTTCTACCTGCAATATTTTCAACCATACGCGAGGGTACCCCTGACACAGCAAAAAGAAACGACAGGATACTTGTACCAAGAAAGATACCTAGAACGTTATAGTTTAAAAAGGCAGGTATATCAGATATGCCTATTACTCCAACTGCTAAAAGCACCAAAACCGCTCCATAAACAAAATAAAGTGCCCTGTCACGCTTAAAAACTATTCCACCATAAGCAAGGGAAAATATAACCAGCGTCAATATCTTCATAGTAACCCGAGTAAAGACAATGTTATGAGAATGAAACCTGCATTAGAAGTTCCATTCTTCAAAGAGGTAATGGGGAACCTCCTCCAGAAAAACCGACTTCCTGTTTGTAAACGTCCTGTAGAAATCCCGTATGTAGTAGGTTATATATATGTCCTCTTTCGCCCTTGTCACGCCCACGTAAAAGATCCTTCTTTCCTCTTCAAGTGCCATAATGTCAGAGAGAGCGGATGGATGGGGAAAATGGTTGGCTGAAACCCCTATAAAGAAAACTATCTTCCACTCAAGACCCTTTGCCTGATGCACTGTAGAGAGCGTCACAGTGGAAGAAATAAACGGATTTTCCCCTCTTGAATGTTCCTGGAGTGAAGACTCAGATATAAAATCGGACAGACCTGTATACAAGGACGCTATTTCTTTCAGTACTTTTATATCCTCAAAACGCTCAGTATCACCCCCGTATCTTTTTTCAATATATCCTGCATACGTTTGCATTATCAGGTCTATTCCGGATGACACGTCATTCATATTCTTAATTTTCTCCAGTATCTGCAGAAGTGTTTTAAGGTTTTTCATGCCTCTGACGTTCAGGTGTAAGGTATCAATCCTGTCACAAAATTCCGTGAAATTTTTTACACCTGCCATATAACCAAACAACTGTTCTGCAGTCTTGCTCCCAATCCCATCCGTTAAAGTAAACAGCCGCTTCCACGCAATCTCATCGTTAAAGTTCACCACAACCCTGAAGTATGCTATCACATCTTTTATGTGCGCCTGCTCAAAAAACCTCAGCCCACCCCTTATAATGTATGGTATCTTCAACCTGTTAAGTTCCATTTCAAGTTCGGCTGATTGATACCTTGAACGGAATAAAACGCCTATATCTGAAGGCTTAATCCCCGACTTTATCAACTGGACTATCCTTTGTGATACAAAAGCAGCTTCATCTTCTGGAGAATAACACCTTACAAGGACAGGTTTCACACCGTTTTTCCTGATACTCTTAAGGTTCTTTGGGAACCTTACCCGGTTGTGGGCAATGCTCTCATTCGCAAATTTGAGTATCTGTGGAGTGGAACGGTAATTCTTATCAAGATAAAAGATTTGTGCATCCGGGTATATTCTGGGGAATTCCATAATATTGTCTACCGTTGCACCCCTGAAGGAATAAATACTCTGGGCATCATCCCCAACAACCATTATGTTCTTGTGCACCTTCGCCAGAAGGTAGAGAATCATAAACTGCACCTTGTTAGTATCGTGGTACTCATCAACAAGAATATATGCGAATTTTTCTGATATTTTGGTTCCCACCCCTTCATTCTTAAGCAGTTTGTACCAGAAAACCAGTAGGTCATCATAATCCATAAGATTCAGTTTTCTTTTGCGCTTCTGATATTCCCTGCTTATTGCCTCAAACCGGGAGATAAGGTTTGAGTGTTTTGGAAACCTTGTATTTACAATGCCTTTAATACTTTCCAGTGTGTTAGCAGATAAACTCAGAATTTTTTTTATTAAGGCAGGCGGAGGGTATTCTTCATTTTCGGGAGGCTTACCTACAATTTCTTTAAGGATTGATATGCTATCCTCTTCGTCAAGTATAGTATAGTTGGAACTGATATTTAACACATTGCCATAGCTTCTGAGCAGTCTATTACCAATATGATGAAAGGTCCCTGCCCACAACCCTCTCGGATAAGAACCAAGTAAGGTTTCAACCCTTGAAATCATCTCTTTTGCAGCTTTATTGGTAAAGGTAACAAGTAGGATTGACGACGGCGAAACACCATTTTCCAGGAGCCAGCAGACCCTGTAAACAAGAACCCTTGTTTTCCCTGAACCTGCTCCTGCAAGAACAAGGCAGTGCCCCTCACCTTCTTTAACAATTTCCAACTGCTGGGGGTTTAACTCCTTTTCATAGTCCAGACCTTCAAAAACCTTTAAACTCATTTTCTGCTTCCCACAGTAAGATAAAGAACAGCCATTCTCACCGCAATACCATTGGTAACCTGTTCAAGTATACAGGCATTGTTTTTCTCCGCAATTTCAGATTTTATTTCAATACCTCTGTTCATAGGACCTGGATGCATAATGAGCGCATCATTTTTTATCTTTTTGTACTTCTCTTCGTCCAGCCCGTAAAAGGCACTGTATTCTTTCAATGAAGACAGAAAATTCTCTCTCTGTCTTTCTTTTTGTAATCTGAGAAGATAGACCACATCTGCATTTTCTATCGCCTCTTCAATACTGTAGGTAACCTGAGTTCCCATTTTCTCAATTTCAGGAGGTATTATTGATGGAGGCCCGCATACCCATACGTCCGCACCAAGTTTGGAAAACCCCCAGATGTTTGACCTCGCAACCCGGCTGTGAAGTACATCTCCTATAATGGATATTTTTATACCTCTTATCCTGCCAAAATTTTCTTTTACGGTAAACAAATCCAGCAGGGCCTGGGTTGGGTGCTCATGACAGCCATCCCCTGCGTTTATAACAGCAGAAGAGACATTTTTACTTATCATTTCAGGGACACCCGCAATAGAATGTCTTACGATGAAACAATCAACCTTCATCGCCTCAATGTTTTTTGCGGTATCTACAATGGTTTCCCCTTTTGATACGCTGGAGGTAGCGACCTCAAAACTCAGGACATCTGCAGAAAGACGTTTTGCCGCAAGTTCAAAAGAGGTTTTAGTGCGTGTACTCGGCTCAAAAAACAGGTTAACAACAGTCTTGCCCCGCAGGGGCGGGACCTTCTTGACCTGTCTGCTGCTTACTTCCTTGAAGGTCACAGCAGTATCAAGAATAGTCTCTATCTCCTGTCTGGTAAGTTCTTCAAGTCCTATAAGGTCTTTTCTATTCCAGGTCATTTTCTTTCTATCAAAACCTCGTCCACTCCGTCAATCTCTTTCAACCTTACCTCCACCATCTCGTTCATCGCCGTTTTAACGTATCTTCCTGTGAAATCCGCACTTATCGGTAGTTCCCTGTGCCCTCTGTCAACAAGAACAAAAAGTTTCACAATCGTAGCTCTTCCGAGATCAACAAGCGCATCCAGAGCAGCCCTGATGGTCCTGCCGGTAAAAAGCACGTCATCAACCAGCAGAATGCTCTTTCCATCTATGTTGAACAGGACATCAGTTTCTGAAACTATAGGATGTGCACCAATCTTGCTGAAATCGTCGCGGTACAGTGTTATATCAAGGTATCCGACTGGAACCGACTGGTCAGAAAGGAACCCTTTCAGTCTGTCCGCAAGAATAGCCCCCCTTCTTCTTATACCTATAATAACCATATCGGACAGCTCCATCTCTTTTTCAATAATTATGGCTGTTTTCTTAAGAATCTCCCTGATTTCCCTTCCACTCATTATCTTTCTTCCCATATTCTAAATGATACCATAATAGTCGGTAGAGTGAAAAATTGACATAGTATAATAAATTTAGTCAAGTTGACCACTTTTCTTCTTCCGGAACAAAGTACATCTTTGTCTTTCCTTTTTCACTATAGGAAAGATAGATAAATGGTCCATGCTTTTTCTTTCCCTTATGACACCAGCATTTCTTATACCCACAGGTTAAGTAATACTTGCTTATTGTGGTGCGTAGTATCTTCCTTAAAGAAGGAGCGCTCTTTATCAATCTTCTCTGTTTGTTTTAATCTATCTATTCTGCCCATTTAAAAATAAAAGCAAGTCAAATCTTGAAAGTAAATTTGACAAGATTGGGGGTGATACACTTTACAAAAGAAAAGGGGAAGATTTTGACGGGGAGTTTAGAAAGTAGTAAACTGCTATTTAGACGGGGTTGACTGAACATTTACTTCTGTTAAAATAGAGGAAGAAAATAA
>DYKC01000057.1 GCA_020722825.1 Vermiphilus sp. | reverse complement strand
CTGCTAAGTCCTGCATCAAAAGGTAATTCTTTTTCCGAAGCAATACCTTAAACCCTCGGGAATCCTCGTCAGCATAATGCCATCATTGATGAACTACCTAATGGCAATCAACAAAATTGACAAAATCATAGCATAAAAACCAAATAAATACAAACGCCCTGACAAAAAAACTTTTCTCAAAACATAAAGTGAACACAGGCCGAAAAGCAGGGAGGTTATAAAACCGGTTAAAAGGAACGGTACAGGCAAGCTCTGAAAGTCCTTTATATTATAAACTATTGCTCCTGCTATCGCAGGTATTGCAATAAGGAAAGCGAACCTGAACGTTTCCTCTTTTTTCACGCCTGCAATCTTGCCGGCAGAAATGGTTACCCCTGAACGGGAGACACCCGGAAGTAATGCAAGTCCCTGCATCAGACCTATAAAAATCGCCTTCTTCGCATCCATTTCTTCACTGCTGTTTCTAAGAGAATAGAACAAAAAGACAGAGGTGATGAGAAATGTGAAAGGCATAACCTCAATGGTAGCAAGACGTTCAATGTAGGGTTCTAACAGGATACCTGCAATACCTGTAATTACAGTAGCATAGATAACATAAAGTGCTGTCTTAAACTCGCGGGTTTTCCGGTCAAAAGTAAAAAATGCCCTGCCGACCTTTATGATGTCCTTCCAGAAGAATATGAAGATGACAACAAGTGCTGAAAGGTGCAGAAAAATATCAAAAGAAACACCACCTTCCAGACCAAAGAGGTGGCGGAAGATGACCAGATGGCCGGAACTGCTTATGGGAAGCCACTCTGCTATCCCCTGCACCACACCAAGAACAAACGCATCTCTCATATAGTATTGGGGTCAGCGGAATTTGTAGATATGTCATCCTTTCCGGACACGGTGTACTCTCCTTTTTTAGTTTCCAGCATTCCGTTACGTCCTGCCGAGTAAAGTATCATTATCCTTTCAGTACTGTTATATGCCAGACCGTATGCCCTTCCCCAGGGGCCCAAAGAGGTTCCATCAGGAAAATTGTCCGTGGGAGGTTCAATATCTCATGTTCCGGTATTATCGGTAGGTATGCTCCCATATGTCCCAAGCACACCCCTTTCCTGAAATACCTGATAGGGACCGTCCCAATAAGCAATATGGGTATCAGTACCGTCTATTTCTTGTAAATCACCTTCAAAACCAAATATATATGGATGTTTCTTCCTGGTATCCACCGTGCTTAAATCATACAGACGCATATAAAAACCAGTATTCATCTTTACCATTGTCACCACGCTGGCAAGGGCAGCCATCTCTGCTGTCGCCTTGTCCTTCAGTGCCTTTGAACGGGACTTTCTTATTGCGGAATGGGGGATGTCAACGTTCCACCTTTGTAAAAGGGGGAGACAGGAGATTTTTTATACTTCTCAACCTCCTGATCCTGATAAACCCATAGCCAGCTTTATCAGAGGCAAAAAGAGCGATATAACAATAAATCCCACTATGCCTCCCATAAAGACTATCATAATCGGTTCCAGCATAGCAGTCATAGCCGACACAGCCGCATCAACTTCTGCTTCGTAAGCCTCGGCTACCTTTTCAAGCATGGCGTCCATCGCCCCTGTCTCCTCACCTACCGCAATCATATTCGTTACCATAGGCGGGAAAACCTTTGCCCTGAGCATTGGACCAACAATACCCTCTCCTTCCCTGACCCTGTTTCTTATCTCATTTATACCCTTTGCAAATACCTCATTGCCGGTGGTATCCCTGACTATCTGAAGTGACTGCAGTATTGGAACACCACTGGTTATAAGGGTTGCAAACGTCCTGGCAAATCTTGCCACTATCGTTTTTGAAATAACAGGACTGAATACCGGGACACGTATCTTAGCCATATCCATATAGTATTTGGTAAACTTAATCCTGTTTAAAATCTTGAAGAGAATAGCCATAGCAACCACAAAAATAATGATGAGGTAGAATCTCTGTGTGAAGAGCGTTGAAATTTTCATCAAAAGACGCGTGGGGGCCGGCAGTTGACCCGCCTCCATATCCTTAAAAATCTCTATGAAGGTGGGGACTATCTTTAACATAATGAACGTTAAGATGCCTGTTGTGACAACCACTATTACAGCCGGATAAGCCATTGCGGATTTTATCTTGCCTCTAAGTTTGGCTTCCTTCTCCATAAATTCAGCCAGTCTGCTTAAAACTGTTTCCAGCGCACCGCCTGCCTCGCCAGCTTTTACCATAGATATGTATATCTTGGGGAAACTGGCAGGATGTTTTGCCAGAGCCTCTGAGAAAAGAGCTCCGCTTTCAATGTCTTTAGCTACCCTGTCAAGTATCACTACAGCACCACCTTTTCTCTGCTCCTTTAAGACCCTCAACGAACGCAGAAGAGGAAGACCCGAACCGATAAGCGTAGCAAGTTGTCTCGTTATTATCATCAATTCTTTTGTCTTTATTTTCTGGGAGCCGAAAGACAAACTTATCCCCATCCCCTTGCTCTTGGCTTTTTTACCTGCGGTTTTTGTTGGCACAGCAGGTTTCTCCCGCGTCCCTTTTCTGGCAGCACCTGCTCTGACAGGAGAAATGCTGGTAACAAAATACCCCATCCCTTTAAGTTTGGAAACAGCATCCTGTATCTGTGACGCATCTATTGTGCCTGTCACAGACTTACCACTGGATTCCATTGCACTATATTGAAATTGTGCCATTTCTCCCTCCCTTCCCCTGTAGAGAGGATAACAAGGGCAATGGTTTAGTAGCCGTGTATCTCCTTGGCAACTTCCTCTATAGATGTTATACCCTCATTTATCTTGTCAAGTCCATCCTGCAACAGAGTTCTCATACCGCATTTTTCTATAGCAATCTTCCTGATTTCCCCCAGGGACCGCCCCTCTGAAACTGCCTGCCAAAAAGGTTCTGTAGGTACAAGTATTTCAAACATAGCAATCCGCCCTTTATACCCGCCCCTGCAGAATGGACACCCTTTGGGTCTATAAAACTTCATTTTTGCCGCCTCTTCTTCAGACAAACGGACCTCCAGTAATTCGTTTTTTGAAGGTCGGTATTCTTCCTTGCATCTGGGACATAGAACCCTGAGTAAACGTTGAGCAATAACACCTTCTATTGTTGAAGCAAGAAGAAACGGTTCAATCTTCATATCTATAAGTCGCATAATGGTGCTGGGTGCGTCATTGGTATGTAGTGTGCTTAAAACGAGATGCCCTGTAAGAGAAGATTGTATTGCCATCTGGGCAGTTGCAAAATCTCTAATCTCTCCTACCAGTATGATATCAGGGTCCTGTCTCAATATGCTCCTTAGACACCTGTCAAAGGTTAACCCTATTCTCTCCTTTATAGGTACCTGTATAGAACCTTCCAGCATATATTCCACAGGGTCTTCTGTAGTAATTACCTTAACATCCGGAGTATTCAACTTTCTCAGTATGGCATATAAGGTTGTTGTCTTACCGCAGCCGGTTGGTCCTGTTGCAAGTATTATTCCGTTGGGCTTTTTTATAATATCGGTCACAATCTTCAGATTTTCGTGGGTAAGCCCTAAATTTTCAAGTTCAAAAATCGTCTTTGCCCTGTCAAGCACTCTTATTGCGAGACATTCTCCAAAAACAGTCGGAACTGCATTTATACGAAGGTCAACAGCCCTGCCCATCATAGACAGTTCTATCCTGCCATCCTGAGGCAAACGTCTTTCCGCAATGTCCATCCCTGCCATAATCTTAAACCTGCAGAACAGTGCAAAAGAAAGTCCCTTAGGAGGATGTACGAGGTCATACAAAACACCGTCCACCCTGTACCTCACGCGGAAGTCTTCATTAAAAGGTTCCAGATGAACGTCCGAAGCATTATCCCTGACCGTCTGCAGAAGTATCAGGTCAAACAACTTCACCACAGGCGGAAGTGATGCTATCTGTTCAAGAGACGTAATAGTTGCATATTCACCCTGGCTTGCAATAGCCTCCAGTTCCTCTATCTCCTCAACATCCTGTGCAAGCCACTTTATAAAGTTGTCTAGGGTCTCTATCTCTTTTCCGTAATAGGTTTCTATCGCTTCCCGTATGTCTTCTTCATCAGCCAGGACCATGTTTGTCTTGTAACCGAGTATAAAAGATATGTCATCCTGAATATCCAAACTGAGTGTATCACCCACTGCGAGAGTTAACAAATCCCTTTCAAACTTAACTGGCATGGCATTATACGTCTTGGCAAGCACGGAAGGGAAAACCTTAATGCTTTTCTTGTCTATCACAGTATTCTTAAGGTCTATAGTTTCTATACCTGACTGGATGGCGAGAACCCTCTTCAGTTCTTTTTCTTCAACATAACCAAGGTCAACCAGGATTCTTCCAAGAAAATGTCCTGTTTTTTTCTGACTTTCAAGGGCCTCTTTCAGTTGTTTTTCTGTTATAATCCCTTCCTCAATCAGTATCTGCCCCAGAAGTTTTCTCTCAGCCATTTTTTTGACCCTTTAATTCTGCTTTGGATATATCCTCTGTTTTCATTGCTGCCATTGATTTGTCAATGAGACCTTCAGCGGCAAGTTCCGCCTTCACTGACGTGGGGTCGTATGAATAGGTCAGGACATCCTCAAAATTTATTTTGCCCTGCCTGAAAAGATTCGCAAGGAACGAATCCATTGTGACCATCCCCATCTTGCCACCCGTCTGTATCTCTGAGATTATCCTGTATGTTTTTCTTTCTCTTATAAGGTTCTGTATGGAGGTCGTGGCAAGCATAACCTCAAAAGCCGCAACTCTGCCTGGCTTATCCACACGTGGGAGCAAAACCTGCGATATTACCGCAAGTATGGATACCGAAAGCATAATCCTTATCTGTTCCTGTTGTGCAACAGGAAAAACGTTAACTATTCTATCAACGGTTCTCGAAGCACCTGTAGTATGCAAAGTAGAAAAAACAATGTGTCCGGTTTCAGCAGCGGCAATCGCCGATTGAATGGTTTCAAGGTCTCTCATTTCCCCCACCAGAAAAACATCCGGGTCCTGTCTCAAACCCCTTCTCAGGGCCTCCTCAAAGGTAGAAACATCCACACCCAGTTCCCTCTGTGTGATAATGGACCTTTTATGGGAATGATAGTATTCTATGGGGTCCTCAATGGTAATAATATGCCTCTCCAGATTCTCGTTAATCCAGTTTACCATTGAAGCCAGGGTCGTAGTTTTACCCGAACCCGTGGGGCCAACCACAAGTATGAGACCCCTAGGTCTGGTAAGCAAATACCTCATAGTTTTTTCCTCCAGTCCAATCTCTTCAAAGGTCAGAAACCTATAGGGTATCAACCTCAGGTTCATTGCAACACTGCCCCTCTCCTTAAAAACGCTGACCCTGAACCTTGCAATGTCCTTGAAAGCAAAACCAAAATCCGTACCCCCTATCTTCTGAAGTTCCTCCTGGTGTTCTCTGGATGTTATCGCCTTCATATAGTTGACCGTATCCTCTGGTGTTAGCGGCTCGTTATCCACCTTGGCAAGACGGCCATGCAGTCTCAACATTGGAGGAAGTCCTACGTTCAGATGCAGGTCTGCAGCATTCTCTTTAACCTGCAAGGTTAGCAGTTCTTCTATTCTTTTCGGCATCTCACTCTCCCGTCACAGAATGAACCTCTTCAATAGTGGTAATTCCCTTTTTAACCTTTTCATAACCGTCTTCTATCATAAGTTTCATCCCAGCTCTTTTCGCTGCTTCTCTCAATTCGCTTGTTCCAACTCTTTTTAATGTCAGGTCCCTAAGTTCATCATTCATTGCAAAGATTTCAAATATACCAAGTCGTCCACGGAACCCCGTAAAGTTGCATTCGTTGCAGCCTTTTGGATGACAGACATTGAGTTCTTCGCCTTCCCTGACCTTCAATTTTGCCCTGAGTTCCTCGTCGGGCTCTATTCTTTCCTTGCAGTATGGACACAATACCCTTACAAGCCTCTGTGCCATAACTCCCTGTACCGCAGAGGCTATAAGAAACGGCGGTGCCCCCATATCTATCAGACGGGTTATCGCTCCCGGAGCATCGTTGGTATGCAGAGTGCTGAAAACCAGGTGCCCTGTGAGAGCAGCCCTGAGAGCAATGTCTGCTGTTTCAAAATCCCTGATTTCACCGACCAGTATAACATCGGGAGACTGCCTGAGGAAAGACCGCAATACAGCAGCGAAGGTAAGTCCTATTTCAGAGTTGACCGGCGTCTGATTTATCCCCGGTATCTGATATTCAACAGGTTCTTCAACCGTCATAAGTTTTTTATCAATGGTATTCAGGGTTTGCAGGGCGGCATAAAGCGTTGTGGTCTTTCCAGAACCTGTGGGCCCTGTAACAAGGACAAGTCCTCCCGTATACTTCAGCAACTCCTTCCATTTATCAAGGTCTTCCTTGAAAAATCCAAGTTCCTCAAGACCTTTAAGCATAGAAGTTCTATCAAGTATTCTCAAAACAACACTTTCGCCATATATGCCGGGCAGAGTAGATACACGAAAATCAATCGGCTTACCCCCTATCTTAAGCATTATTCTGCCGTCCTGGGGCAAACGTTTCTCTGCCAGATCCATCTTTGCCATCAGTTTCACCCTGGCAATAATAGCCTTTTCTATCCTTTTAGGCGGAGAAACAATTTCATAAAGAACCCCGTCTATACGAAACCTGACCCTGAATTTTTTTTCAAGCGGTTCAAAATGTATATCACTTGC
>DYKC01000056.1:1888-6708 GCA_020722825.1 Vermiphilus sp. | reverse complement strand
GGTTTTTCCTCCATCACTTTACTCCTTCCCACTGTTTTTGTTTACCAAGAATCACACGCAGTTCGTTTTCCTTGCCTGGGATGGGTTTTTGCAGGATGAATTTTTCCGCCATGTTTATCAGAACCTTTTCTATACTCTCCTGGTAAAAATAGGCCAGATAGGTATTCATCTGCTGGCTTCCCTGAGGAAATTTTTTGGTCAGGTTTTGAATGTATTCGGCATCTGCACGTGCTTCATTCACCACCTCATTCTTGTAGGTTTTGGCTTCGGAGAGAATCTGGGACGCCTCTCCGCGTGCGTTATTGATGGCATTGGTGGCGTAACGTCTTGCCTCGTTAATCTGCGTGCTTTTTTCCTGTTCTGCTTTTATTACCCTGTTAAATGCCTGCTCGGTTTGTATCGGCGGTACTGAACGGTTCAGGTAGATTCCTGTTAAGGAAATGCCTGATTCAAGTTTGTCCAGTTTATTCTGCGCCCTCATACGTACCAGTCGTGATATCTCTTCCAGGTTGGTTCTTAGCGCCTCATCTACACTGAAACTGCCGACAGTTTCAATAACCGCATTGCAAACAGTGTTTTTCAAGAGTGCTTTTTCATCCTTCACACGGATAATAAAGTTTAAAGGGTCGCTGATGAGGTATTCTACCTGCCAGCGTGTATGAATGATATTGTTATCTCCGGTGATGCAGTATCCGTGCAGGTAGGGTGTCAGGGATTCCTGAGGTACCGCACCTTCTTTTTCCAGGTCAGGGCTCCAGAACTCAGAAATCTGCAGGGACTGTACCTTCTTTACGGGTATTCGCACGACCCTGTCCACAGGTTCCGGTAGTGCCCAGTGGAATCCGGGATTCAGAATTCGTTCTGCGCCAGCCCCTCTGATACGCCCCCAGCGTAGTACCAGAGCAACTTCATCCTGCCTGACAATGAAAAATCCTGAGAATAAGAGGTAATAGAGCACCAGAACCGCAACCAGTCCTTTCAGAAAAACAAAACTGAACCTTAAGGCACGGGAAAAATACTCCAGACTCTCTTCTCTTTCTCCTTCTTTTTTTCTTTTCATAATTCCTTCCGCCTATTTTTGGCTTTCAAGATGCTTTCCTGTCAGCAGGTCATAAGGAGGCGTACGATAGTCCAGTATTACAGTTGCCTTACTCTTAAGCGTTTTCTCAAGAGATTCCAGTTTACGCAGGAATATTGCCAGGTCTTTGTTGCGGGAGAATACCTTATAGTATCTGGCGGCTGCGGCGTCGCCCTCTCCGCGAATTCTTTTGGCACTGGCGCGGGCCTCTGATAGGATGCGTTCTTTTTCAGCGTCTGCCTCTGCCTTGATTTTAGTGGCCATACCGGTTCCTTCAGCCAGGAACTTTTCGGCAATGCGGTCCCTTTCTTTACGCATCCTCTCAAAAACATCCGCGGTAACATCCTTGGGGAATTGCAGTTGCTTGATGAGTACCTGTAAAATCTCAATTCCGTATGTTCGCTCTGCTTCCGAACTGGAGAACCTTTTAATCTCTTCCTGTATAAAATCCAGTTTCAGCAACTCTCTGTCAACATTTATCAGATTGGACAGGTTGTATCTTCCGAGCACCCCGTTTTCATAGTTCCGCACGACGGAAACTATTTTCCGCTCCGCCATCTCACTGCTTCCTACCGAGGTGAAGAATTTTAAAGGGTCCTGGATTTTCCAGACGGTTGCTGTGACGAGAATAATGTTTTTCCCATCCTGTGTGTAGATTTCCTCCATCTTACTCTCCAGTACCTGGATGCGTTCATCAAAACGGTAGACCTCCTGTATGGGCCAGGGCGCTTTCCAGTAAAGTCCTGCCTGACGAATCACCCTGACAGGCTTCCCGAAAGTAGTAACAACCGCGCTTTCTCCAACGGGTACCTGAAACGCAATCAGGTAAAGGAGCAGTATTATCAGAAGTAAAAGTCCCAGTGAAAAGGTATAAAGGTTCCAGATTTTTTTGCCTTTCATTTCTTTTTCTCCTTCTTCTCAGCCTCCAGCCCGAGAGACAGAATGTCGGGCAGAGCTGTTTTTTCCAGATTCAAAATGGTGACGTTTCGTTCTCTGTCGGATGACAGTACCACATACTTGGGCGGGTTAATGAGACTGTTCTCCAGAGTTTTCAGGTAATGTCTGTACTTGAAGATGTAAGGACTCTTCTGGTAGGCATAGAGTTTTTTCAGGAATTCTGCCCCTCTGGCCTCGGATTCGCGAGAGCGTACTTCTTTATATGATTTTGATTCTACCCCAATGCGGGTGGCTTCATAGCCAGAAAGGGTCAGCTCACGGTTTTTGTAGGCCTCCGCCTCAAGGATGTATGCTTCCTTCTTTTCAGTGGCGCCGACCACCTTCTCAAAACTTTCTGCCACTTCTACGGGAGGGTGAATCCCTTCCATGCTTACCATCAGCACCTTTACTCCGAGGCAGTATTTATCTGCCTTCTCCTGTATGCGTTTTTTCAAAAGTTCGCCCAGGTCAAGCCGCTTTGTGCTCATTATTTCAAAGAAGTCCACGTTCATTATCATTTCCGTAAACTGGTTGTATACCAGACTCTGTAAAAGCATCTCAGGGTCCGCATGTCCGTAACAGTATTCATAGAGTCTTTCAGGGTCAATCTGGTAGTAAATCCACATTGTTACGGAGAGAAAGTTGACCGGAACCGTACCCGATGAAACAGAGGCATCAGAATCAGTCCCTTCACTGCTGGCAATTATCCAGTTAAACTCTTCTTCATAGTGTTTCTCGGTCCATAGGAACCTGGCACCTTCTTCCCCTTCCACTCCCACCCGCACGCTTTTAACCCTGTCCACATCAAATATCCTTGCCTTGCCTACCGGGAACGGGAACTTAAGGTGTAGGCCAGGACCGAATACCTGTCCATTGTTTACAGGCTTGCCGAGGAATTCAATGAAGGCGCGCTGGTATGGTTTTATGATGATAATGCAGGTAAGCATATACAGTAAGAAACCCTGTAGCAGTAGAAGGGGAATAATACGCTTCTTCAAAAACTGATAAAACCATGTCTGCGTAATGCGAAAACCGAACTGATAGTCTATGATTTCCGAGAAGACAGGTATAACCTCTTCTGGCGTGGAAAGAAGTAGAAGGACACGCGAATCAAAAGCAAGCCGTCTCTCCTCTTTTTTCGTGCGGTAAAAAGAGACCAGCAGGTTCAAAAGATATTCCACTCCTACAATGAACAACAGAATGTTCAACAGGTAGAAGAAAAACCACTCCACCTTGGGAAGTTTGAAGATACGAAAGCCGATGGAGACTGCAATCAGAAAACAGAACAGAGCATTTACTCCAAGATATGCTCCTGCAATACGTATATCCTTCCATGGGTCACGTTTTGCTATGCCCAGGAGATAACGGGAAAACAAGAAAATCAGAAATGTTAGGCCTATCAATAATAAAGGTACTGCCTGATGAGGAACATAAGAGATAGTCTTACCCCTGAAGGTCAGGATAATTCTTATAGGGAGATACACCAGCGCTGCTGCCAGAAACAGCGTAACTATGGGAATCAACCATTTTTCAGTTTGTTTCAGTCTTAAAGAGGATACCAGCAAACTACTTTCTTCCCCGCTAAACATCCCGCCTTTCTGTTTGGTCAGTTCCTCTACTTCTTCTCTTTCAAGTAGACTTCTGTACCGCTGGTGATACAGCAGAAAAATCAGTGCGGCAATGGGTATCCCAACAGCGCTGTGAAGTGCCTCACTCAGTGCCAGAGGTGTTCCCAGCCGGCTGTAAAGGAAATAGAATGTAAGACTCAGAAATGACTGAAAAACCAGTGCTGCAAGTCCCAGTTGAAAACCCCGACGCAATCTATTTTTCTCGTCCAAAAAGACCTCCTTAAGGCCTAACTCAATTCACGGTTCTCCCAGAGACTCCATCCGAGGAAAAGCATTGCCGTGCAGTAGATGGCAGTATATTTAACAGCATCCCAGATATATGAACCGGTCAGTTTCTCCCCTTTTGTCCATACCTCTTCAACCCAGTAAATCTGAAAGTTTGGTATTAACGGATATATTATACGTATCAAAGGTCTGTCTGTCATGTCACCAAGGAAATAACTAACTGTCAGGCCTGCTATGAAGACAAAAAATGAAAGCAACAAGGTAAAAAGTACACTTCCCTGTAAAGAAAAAATTGCTGATATTGGAACGATGAGTACGCCTGCCAGCCACATAAAAAGTACCACCTGTAATAGTTCCATCTTCAGTGCCCCCTTGTTAAGAAGGTATAAAACTATCAGAGAGATTAGCACCATTACATTAAATGAGTAGATAAAGGTTGAGGCAAAGTGTCTATCGGCGTAGTAACTGGCGCCTGCGGCTACCACCACAGCACCTGCCAGAGGGAGTAGTTCAAACCACAGGGTGGGATAGTTCACCTGACTGTAGGCTGCCTCCGGGACCCCCATAAAAAGCGTCATAATTAGAACTGATGCTAAAGGTAAGACTACCAGGAAGAGACTCAGTGCCACCCCGAAAAACTTACCTGTCAGGAAGGTGATGCGGGATACCGGCTTGCTCAGCATCAAGGCAGCTGTTTTTTCCTCAACCTCCCCTGCTATGATGGAAGAGGTTCCCAGTACACTGACCGCCATCACTACCATCAGTATGGTACCCATAGACATATCCTGAATCAGCTGTGCGGCGTTTAACATTGTAAACATTGCAAAGGCTGGGGAAGAAAGAATAAACAGGTATGCAACAACGATAATAAGCGAAAAAAACGGTTGCCGTATACAGACCTGAAAGGATATATGACTTAAAACAGTCAGACTTCTCATTACCTATTTCTCCAC
>DYKC01000056.1:0-1788 GCA_020722825.1 Vermiphilus sp. | reverse complement strand
TAATTACCACAAATTTCTATACCTGTCAAAAATCCGAATCTAAAAATTGACTTTTGTTTTTTTTTGACTTAAACTGATTAGATAGGTATGGAAAAAAAGGTGCTAAAAAAAGAGGAGATTGAATATCTGGGTAACCTCGCAAAGATAGGTCTGACTGATGATGAGAAGGAGCAGTTTGCAAAGGAACTGGAGAAGATAATCTATTACGTTTCACAACTTTCAGAGGTGCCTACGGAAAACATTTCACCGATGTGGCATGTACTGCCTTTAACAAATGTTTTCAGGGAGGATGAGGTCAGGGACAGTACTGAAAGAGACAAACTTTTGGAAAATGCTCCTGATAAAACAGATAGGTTTTTCAAGGTACCCAAAATTATCAGATAATGGAAAGAAAATATCTTAATTTTGAAAAGCCTCTTGAGGAACTGGATAAAAAGTTGGCTGTGGTTTCCAACAGGAAGCAGGGCATTTCAAATACAAATAGCAATAAGGTGAGTCTTAAACAACAGCTAACCGAAAGAACAAAAGAAATTTTTTCAAACCTGACAGACTGGCAGATTGTGCAACTGGCACGTCATCCAAACAGACCACATGCGCTTGATTACATTGAAAACGTCTTTGATGAATTTGTAGAACTGCACGGTGACAGATGTTCAGGTGATGACCCTTCCATTGTTGCGGGTATCGGTAAGTTCAGGGGTATTCCGGTGGCAGTTATCGGACACCAGAAAGGTAGGGATGTCAAAGAGAATCTTCTCAGGAAGTTCGGGATGGCACATCCTGCAGGTTACCGGAAATCTCTGAGGATTATGCGTCTGGCGGAAAAACTTCATCATCCTGTTATATCTCTTATAGATACCCCTGGTGCCAATCCTGACATTCAGGCGGAAGAGAACGGTCAGGCACTGGTAATAGCGGAAAACCTGTTTGAAATGTCTATGTTGAAGACCCCTATTTTATGTATAGTCATAGGGGAAGGCGGTAGTGGTGGTGCGCTGGGCATAGGCGTAGGGGACAGGATTCTGATGCAGGAGTATGCAATATATTCTGTGATTTCTCCGGAAGGATGTGCTTCCATACTCTGGAAGGATCAGACTGCAGTGGAAGAGGCTGCAAGGGCTCTGAAACTTACGGCAAAAGCGCTTTTTGATATGGGTATTATTGATGGCATAGTGCCTGAACCTTTGGGAGGTGCTCATAGAGACTGGAATAACGCTTTCCATCTGCTTGCGGAATCCATTGATAAGAATATAAAGGAATTGAAAACCATCAACATAGATGAACTGGTTGAACTGAGGTATCAAAAATATAGAAAAATAGGGGTATGGACCGGCCAAGAGGCGGAAAATGAATAAATTGAAGATTGCTTTGCCAAAAGGTTCACTCCAGGAGTCCACCCTGATGTTGTTTGAACGTGCAGGTTTCCCGATGTATGCAGGTGTCAGAAGTTATTATTTATCAACAGATGACCCTGAAATTGAAGGAGTCTTGTTGAGGGCACAGGAGATTCCGCGATATGTTGAAATGGGCGCTTTTGACCTGGGGATTTCGGGCAAGGACTGGATAACGGAAAACAGGGTGAATGTGGTGGAAGTCTGTGACCTTGTATATTCAAAGCAGGGGTTTAGACCGGTGAAGATTGTTCTTGCTGTTCCTGAAACTTCAGGGATAAAAAGAGTCGCGGACCTCAATGGGAAACTGGTGGCTACTGAACTGGTTAATCTGACCAGAGCCTACCTTAAGAAAAACGGAGTTAAGGCAATGGTTGAGTTTTCTTATGGTGCGACC
>DYKC01000055.1 GCA_020722825.1 Vermiphilus sp. | reverse complement strand
AAAACAAGTTCCGGATTATCGGATAATTCTCTGACCAGGTCGGAAAAAGATGAAAATGCAAAAAATTAAGACGCTGAAACCCGCACTGCTCAAGGGTTTTGAAAGCGGAGGTGAATTTTAAAAAGGCAGTATCTGGAAACCATTTATACACAAGGGTTTCAGGTGTTTCTGAAACCATAGATATGAAAATTAACAGGAGGTGAAACTATATGGATAAACTTGCAAGATGGAGCCCATTCAGAGAGTTGCTGGATGTACGGGACGATTTTGACAGGATTGTTGATGGAATATTCAGACCCGGAATTGACATATGGGAAGGTTCAAAAGTACCGGCAGTTGATATATACGAAGACAATGAGCATCTTTTCGTAAAAGCAGAACTTCCGGGTCTCAGAAAGGAAGACATCTCCCTTTCCATTTCCGGTAATATTCTTACCCTGACAGGTAAGAAATCGGAAACAAAAGAAGAAAAAAAGGAAAATTATTACCGGAAAGAAATAAGGGAAGGGGCCTTTTCAAGAAGCGTGGAAATTCCCTGTGCAATAGACAGGGATAAAATCAAGGCTTCTTACAGAGACGGTATTCTGAGATAGTCCTGCCAAAAGCCCCGGAAGAGAAAAAGAAGAAATTTAAAATAGACATCCAGTAGGTAAAGAAGATATTAAGGGGAGGAACAATAGACGGCCTCCCCTTTCCCTGTCTTACATAGATGTCCTTATGTTATAATACACCTGATGAAAAAAGTGTATTTGTCTTTCGGGTTGTGTTTCTTCATCCTCTTCGTATTTGCTACATACAAAACCACCAATCCTTCTTACATTTCAAGAAAAGAACCTGCCCTTGGAACCTTCGTGACCATAACTATAGAAAACACTCCAGGATGTAAAGTCCTACTTGACAGAGCGTTTCAAAAAATCAGGGAGATTGAAAAAATCTTTAACATTTATGCTCCTGACAGTGAAATCAGTTGTTTAAACAGACTGAAAAAAATGGAGGTTTCAAACCAACTTTTGTATCTTATACAAAAAAGTATTCAGATAAGTGAAATTACAAAAGGAGCATTTGATATAACCGTACTGCCACTTATAGAGATTTACAGAAAATGTGAGAAAGAAAATGTACCTCCTTCTGAAAATCAGGTAAAAGAAGCAATGCAATACGTTGGATGGGGCAAGATACAAATAAAAGGGAATACTGTTACAATTCCTGGTGGTCTGGATATGGGGGGCATTGCCAAAGGATACGCCGTTGACAGAACAGTAGGATTTCTCAAGGAAAAGGGGGTTGAAAATGGACTTATAAACGCGGGAGGTGACATATACTGTATTGGAAAATCACCATCAGGAAGAAAATGGCGTATAGGGATACAGGACCCATTTCACAAAACAGGCATTTTGAAAACCCTCTATCTGACCGACACTGCTGTAGCCACGTCAGGAGATTACGAAAGATACATTTCAATAAAAGGGAAAAAATACGGCCACATAATAAACCCTGTAACAGGAAAGACAGTTCAGGATTTTCCAACACAAGTCACGGTAATAGCCGAAAATACGACAATTGCAGATGGTCTGGCAACAGCCTTTTTCGTGCTCGGCGCGGAAAAAAGCATTGAGATTTCAGATGGTATGGACAATGTTGCGGTTATGATAATAGACAGTAATGGGAAAACATATCAAAGCAGAAACTTTTCAAGATTCATGCTTCCATAAATCAGAGTAACTCTCCCTTTTCCTTATGAGACAACTTTTCTTGCCATCAACCATAACCTCACAGGGTCTGGGTCTACTGTTGTAGTTTGATGACATACTGAAGCAATATGCACCTGCACTTGCCACTACAAGGATATCCCCTTTTTTAACAGAGTCGGGAACAACTATGTCTTTACCCAGATAATCTCCTGTTTCACAGATAGGGCCAACAATGTCGGCTTTCATCCATCCACCTGCCTTCACATTCTTTCTCGCTGGAATAATTGTGTGGTAACTTCCATAGAATGCCGGCCGTATCAGGTCGTTCATCCCTGCATCTACAATAACAAAATTTTTCCCTTGTCTTTTTTTAACATACAGTACCTTGCATAACAGAACAGCAGTGTTGCCTACTATGTACCGTCCGGGTTCAAGAATAAGGGTCTTAATACCCATATCTCTTATACTGCGTGTTATTGTCTCTCCAAAAGCATCTATATTGCTTATGACATCTTTGGAAGAATAGGCAATACCGAAACCACCTCCTATATCTATTATCTCCGGTCTGAATCCGGTCTCATCCGACAAATGCCTGACTTCTTTGAATGCTCTCATATATGGAGAAACATCCTTCAACTGGGAACCCAGATGCAGGTGAAATCCCTTTATGTTTACATACCTGTTTCCCATGTTTTTCTTGAGAATGTCTTTTGCAGCGAATATGTCCAAACCAAATTTGGTCTCTTTTGTTGATGTCTTTACATAGTGGTGAGTATCAACATCTATGTCCAGATTCAGACGGAGGTTGCATAAAATATTTTTCCTCCGATACCTGCATGCATATTTTTCTATCATACTAATTTCTTCTTCATTTTCAATGTTGAAACAGTATATTTTTTTCCTCACTGCCAGTTCAATTTCGTCTTCTTTTTTTCCCGCGCCTGCAAATACTATCCTTTCAGGCGGAAAACCGGCAAGCAATGCCCTGTGAAGTTCACCACCTGAAACTACATCAGCGCCAAATCCTTTTTTCTTCAATATCTTTAAAATTGTCTGGTTTGAATTCGCTTTTACAGAATAACAAACGAGGGAGTTAACACTCCTGAAAGCATTCTTGAAACTGCTTATCCTTGACAGCAGGGAATTCTTACTGTAAACGTAACAGGGAGTACCATAATTTTCAGCAATAATCTCCGCAGGTATCTCTTCCACATAAAAATCCTGTTTATGGTATTTAAAAAATCCATCAAATATCACTTCAATACCTTTTTCCATCGGTTAATCTCCCTCTTTACAGATTTTCGGGCAGTTCCTCCTTCAGATACTTTGGCATTCACAGAACCTTCAAAACTCAAGATTTTTTTTATGTCTTCAGAAAACTCAGCAGAAAAATTCCGCCACTCCTTCATTTCCAGTGAAAATAATCCCTTATTTTTTTCAATGCAGTACCTCACTATCGCCCCACAAATTTTATGCGCCTGTCTGAAAGGAACGTTTTTTCTCACAAGATATTCTGCAATATCCGTGGTCAGGGTGAATTCCGAAAGTTTTTTCACCGTCTCCTTTTTGTTAAAAACCATTTCAGATACCATCTCTTTAAGGATACCAAGTGCAGAAACAGCATCTTCAAATATCACGAAAGCTGTCCGCCTATCTTCCTGCATATCCCTGTTGTAGGATAGAGGCAAACCTTTCAAAAGAGCCAGAAGGCCGGTAAACATTCCAATAGAAGAAGACGCCTTTCCTCTAACAAGTTCAAGGACGTCTGGATTCTTTTTCTGTGGCATTATACTTGAGCCCGTGCAATATTTATCCGGCAGCTCAACAAATCCGAATTCTGAAGTGCTCCAGATGATCAAATCTTCAGAGAGTCTTGAAAGATTCAACATCAGCATTACGCAGGCACCTGATGATTCAACCAAAAAATCTCTGGAGGCAACGGTATCCATACTGTTTCTTGAAACCCCTGAAAAACCCAGCAATTCAGCCAGATATCTTCTATCAATATTCAACGATGTACCACAGCAGGCACAAACACCCGATGGAAGAACATCCATCCTTTTATATGCATCTTTCAACCTCTGTTTATCCCTTTCAAGCATCTCCACGTAAGCAAGGAGGTAGTGTGCCAGAAGTACAGGCTGACTCTGTTGCAGGTGAGTATATGCCGGCATAATAATCGGAAAAGAATCTTCGGCCTTAAAAACCATAGTTTTCTGCAGAGACTTTATTCCCTCGTTTAATCTTTTTATTGCATCTTTCAAAAATAGTCTTTCATCAAGAACTATCTGGTCATTTCTGGAACGAGCGGTGTGTAAACGCTCTCCATCTTTACCGATAATTTCCGTAAGTCGTCTTTCAACGGCAGTATGTATGTCCTCATCCGATTTTTTAAACCTGAATTTCTTGTTTTCAAGTTCCTCTTTGATTTTCGCAAGTCCCGCCGCTATTTTTTCCCCTGCATTTGCACTTATTATTCCACATTTAACAAGCATCTTTGCATGAGCAATACTGCCATTAATGTCATATAAAGCGAGTTTTCTGTCTATATCAAGAGAAGAGGTGAAATCAATAACCCTGTCCTCAACCTTATCCTTAAACCTTCCTTCCCACATATATCCCATAATAACCTCCTGGTACCCGATTGATATAGTGTACAGCATTTGTATTCTCTGTGCAACAAAAAATATATGCCCGTGCTATAATAATAGAGGCAGAATGCTGCAAAATCTATGAAAAACATAAAAAATATTATCAGGGAAAGGTTTTACAGAGACATTTCAAATATCCCGGGATTGAAAAAATTCAAGGTGAGGGTTGAGGAAACAGACCTTCTCGTCATATCTGAAAAATTTCTTAAAAAGGAGGTTGAAGAAGAGGTTAGAGGTTTGAGGGGAATCATAAAAAATTATATCCTTAATCACCCCGAATTTTACACCTCTTTTTCACCCCTGAGTTGTAAAAGCGAAGAGGAAATTATCCGTACTATGTGTGACTCTGCCATGTTAACCGCAACCGGCCCCATGGCTTCGGTTGCAGGGGCAATTGCGGAACTCACGGGTAGGAAAATCCTGCCTTTGACAAAACAGGTTTTTATTGAAAACGGAGGGGATATCTTTGCAAAAATGGACAGAGATTTCAACGTGGGTATTTACGCTGGTAAATCACCCCTGTCACTCAAACTTGGTCTAAAAATCAAAGGCAGAAACTCCCCTATAGGAATAGCAACCTCAAGTGGTACAGTTGGACATTCTTTCAGTTATGGGAAAGCAGATGCAGTAACGGTCATTTCTGGTTCAGCGGCTCTTTCTGATGGTTCTGCGACATACTTCGGGAATCTCATAACAGGCGACAAAATTGAAAAAGAAGTTATAGAACTGGAGATTAAAAAGTTTCCTTTCATTGAAGGGCTGCTCATAATAAAAGGAGAAGAAATATTTGCATGGGGGGAAATAGAACTGGTATCGTTCTGAATAGAATTGCCCAAAAACGTACGACCTTTAACTGGATCTTTTTTATTCTTGTTTTGATACTGGGCAAAGGTACTTTAATCTATGTGTTGACCGGCATACCTTTTATTCTTGTAGGGATGGTACTGCGCACATTATCTTCAGGCACTATCAAGAAAAATGAAATCCTTACCGATACGGGACCCTATACAATGTGCAGACACCCGCTATATCTGGGCAGTTTCTTAATATCAGCAGGACTTGTCATTATCTCCCAAAGCATATTCATCCTTACCTATTTCCTCATCTTCTTCCCCATAACATACATACCAACTATTTTTAAGGAGGAAAAATTTCTCGCAGATAAATTCGGGAAAGCCCACCTCATATACAAAAAACAGACCTCTCTTTTCGTTCCTGACATAAGAAAATTCAACCTGCAAAATTTTTCATGGAAACGAGTAAAGGAAAACAAAGAGCACATAAACTGGCTGGTAATATTATTCTTGATAACTGTAGCACTAATAAAATCCTATTCTATACTTAAGGATTAACCCGGCCCAGCATATTAACAAAGCAACAGTTGTCGGGAAAAAAGAAAGTTTAATCCATCTCCACCATCCAATTTTTACACTGTGACTTTCTATAAATGTATAACCGACTACATTGGCGCTTGCTCCTACGGGGGTAAAATTGCCACCCATGTCCAGTCCAAGACTGGCAGCCCATATAAGTATTGTGAAAGAGTAAGTAAGGGTCGGCACGAGGTTCTTGATAAGATATCCCAAACTCATGGCTTCCGGAACATTGTCTATGACCCCACTGGAAAACGCCCCGCCCCAGAACAGAACGCTGGTCACTCCGACAGGATGGCTGGCAAAACTTCTTATTGCAGATGCAAGCAGACGCATCACACCAGTCTTCTCAAGTGCCCCGACAATAACGAACAGACCGGTCAAAAACATCAAAGTTTCAATATCTATTTCTTTCAGAATATTTTTGATTTTCGGATTGTTGCCTTTTGTGGAAAGGATTGTCATGGCAGGGATAAGACTTGCAAGAGCTATATTTAAAGGTATAATCTCCTCAATAAAATCTCTCAAGATAAGCAGCACAACTATCGCAAGAAGTCCAATAAGTCCAATTTTCATCAAAAATCTGTCTTCTATCGCATCTTCTGGGACAAGTTTTTTAAGTTCTTCTTTTTTTATCTTCTGGTTTAGGTTCAGCAATTCCCTTCTGTGCATCCTATACAGGACAAAAGCCGACCCCCCTGCTCCCAGCATACTTAAAATCAAGTTATGCTTTACAAAATCGGTAAATCCAAGACTGAACATAGAACCCAGCACCACGTTTGGCGGGTCGCCCATAAGCGTTCCTGCCCCGCCTATGTTTGCCAGACAAACTTCGGCAATTATATAAGGTACCGGGTCAAATCTGAGTATTTTACTGAGAGCGTATGTCAACGGTGCAAGAAAAACTATAACACTTATAGAAGCTATAAAGCCTGACAGGAACCACGCAAGCAGAGGGAAAAAGATAAAAATTTTTACGGGGTTAAAATCAAGTTTTCTGGCAAACAGAAGCGAAAGATAATTAAAAAAACCGGATTCTTCAACGATTTTAACAATTATAAAGATACCGAACAGGAATCCGATGGTCTCCCAGTCAACATATAAAGCGACCTCTTTCGGGGTATAAACCTTAAACAATATCAATACAACCGTTCCCGA
>DYKC01000054.1 GCA_020722825.1 Vermiphilus sp. | reverse complement strand
AGCAATAGTATAGCACAAAAATTAGGCAATTTTGCTATTTTTGCCAAAGTTTAGTAAATAATACTACCAAGATATAGAATAAGATATAATCTACAAAGAGTTTTTCAGCACTATAAAAAACGGGGCTACGATGAAAAAATTGTTAAAGGGTAGACCCCAATTCTGGATTAACTGCCAGTTGAATTGAAAAAAAGGGATAAATGTGCTATTAAGTATAGTGTGTTACATTTGGGGGAGAGATGATACCGAGATATACAAGACCGGAGATGGCGGCAATATGGAGCGAGGAAAATAAGTTCTGCAGGTGGCTGGATGTAGAGATAGCAGCCCTTGAGGGATGGAGCAAGATAGGGGTTGTCCCAGCCATTACAGTAGAGAAGATAAAGAAAAAAGCAAAGGTGGATGTTGCCAGGATACAGGAGATAGAGAAGGTTACAAACCATGACGTTATAGCATTTGTTGAGCAGGTAAGCAGAACCGTTGGAGAGGAAGGCAGATACATCCATTACGGTATGACCTCGTCAGATGTACTAGATACATCACTTGCCCTGTTGTTAAGGGAGTCTGGCGGCATCCTTCTGGGGGATATAAAGGTACTGCTTGCAACCCTGAAGGATAATGCACTCAGGTTCAAGGATAAGGTTGTGATGGGTAGAACCCATGGTGTTCATGCAGAGCCTGTTACTCTTGGATTCAGATTTGCCGGATGGTATTACGAGTTTTTGAGAAATTATAAAAGGCTTGAGAACGCTATTGATGAGATCAGTGTGGGCAAGATTTCCGGAGCGGTAGGCACCTTTTCAAATATTGACCCGCGTGTGGAAAAATACGTGTGTAAAAAATTTTCCTTGCAGAATGAAAGATTTTCCACCCAGGTTATTTCGAGAGACAGGCACTGTTATTTTATAAACGTGCTGGCGGTGATAGCGGCTTCCTGTGAGAAGGTTGCTCTTCAGATTAGACTTTTGCAGCAGACCGAAGTGGGAGAGGTGGCTGAACCTTTCGGAAAGGGTCAGAAGGGCTCTTCTGCCATGCCGCATAAAAGAAATCCTATACTTTGTGAGAGGATATGCGGACTTGCCAGGGTGATAAAAAAGAATGCCAGTGTTGCTATGGAAAATACGTCTTTATGGTATGAAAGGGATATAAGCCACTCTTCTGCAGAAAGGATTATATTCCCTGAGTCTCTTATGCTGCTTGACTACATCCTGACGCTTTTAAACAGAGTTTTAAATGGTCTTGACGTTTTTGACACCAATATTGAGAGAAACATTGCTATGAGCGGCAGGGTTTTCTTTTCTCAGAAACTGCTTAATGCACTTGCAATGAAGGGACTTCCTAGAGAAAAGGCGTATGAGATGGTGCAGAGAAAGTCTTTTGAGGCAATTCGTACTAAAAAAGATTTTGTTCAGTTGGTGAAAAATGACCCGTCTATTAGGGCCTACCTGAGTGAAAAAGAGATGGACAGGATTTTTGACACAAAACTTCTTTTGAAGAATCTTGATAAACTTTTTGAAGAGATGCAATGAAATACTATCTCATCGCCTTAAACAATTGTGTTCAACTGTTAAAAAAAAGATTCAGGGGTAGGTTGCTGTTGGATTATGCTAGAAAAGAAAACTTTGACAGAATTGTTGAAAAAGGAAGGTGGGGCGAGATTTATCTCGGGCAGACCTTTGAAAGGGCATATTACAGTTTGTTTGACGAAGAGAAAAATTTTCCGGGCGAGTCGTTTATACGCGCCTCCCGTTTTAAGATACCTCTTAACAAATATCAGACCTCTTTTCTCGCCAGATTTATGATGCAGGTTAACGGCAGGGTTATGGAGACCAATGTGAAGGTTTCCGAAAAGGAGAAGGCAGGGCTTCTTGAAAGTCTTTCAGGGAGAGGAAAAATCTTCAGGTTTTATAATGTAGATGGAGAAACAATAGTCGTTTTCAGTAAGACCTTTCCGAAAGAAAGGGTTTCCTTCCCCGATAACCTGCAGGGTGAAAGGTTTACGACCCATCTTTATAAAAACCGGGGATTTGAGTATATAAACCAGTTGATAAATATGTCATCCAATATTCTGTCAAGCCATCCTATAAACAAGGTCAGGGAGGATCTTAATGAACTATCAGCCAATCTCCTGTGGTTATGGGGTTCAGGAAAACGTGTGGAGGTGCTGCCTTTCAGCAAAAAAATAGGCAAAAGGGTCTTTTATCTTCCTGTTGCAGGTAGTTTTCTACCTCCGGCTGAACTGTTAGGTTTTAAGAGGGTTTCAAGTCTTTCCGAGACTGAGGACAATTCTTTTATCTGGATTAACGTTTCTATTGAGGCTAAAGAAGAACCTGCTATTTGGGTTAAACATTTTGAATCTTTTGACAGGGATGTTCTGAAAAACATTTTTGAGGAATACAACAGCGGGAGATGTAAGGTTGTCTTCATCTTTGATGGTTTTTTCTCTCCTGATGTTGAAGTGAAAAACGGACGTGCTGTTTTTCTGATGTTGAATGGGACCCCTTTGTCTGTATTTGGATTGAGAAAATATTTCAAAAACGGTAGGAATTTTGTTGAAAAATTCCTTGCATAAATGGAGACTATCTATATAGCCATAGGAAGTAACAGGGGAAACAGGCAGGATAATATTATAAGAACGTTGAGATATATTGAGAAAGATATCCTGCTTATGAAAATTTCTACTTTTATCAAGACTATGCCGGCAGAGGGAGCTGAAGGTGGTTTCTTCCTTAACGGGGTTATTGAAGGGAAGACGAACCTTTCGCCGCTGACACTTTTTGAGTTTCTGCAGGAAACTGAAAGACATATCGGGAGAAAACATCCTCACAAAAGAGGTGATGAGCGAGAGATAGACCTTGATATAATCTTTTATGGAGACAAGATTATCAGAACGGGAAAATTTACTGTTCCTCATCCCAGATACAGGAAAAGAGACTTTGTGCTTGGACCGCTTTGTGAGATAGCACCTGGTCTTGTTGACAAGGAGACAAAACAGACGGTAAGCAGTATCTACAGAACGCTAAAAAAATGAAGGTTGTTAAAAAGATAACAGAGGTGCGTGAGGAAATACGGAAAGCGAGGTGTAAGGGGAAGTCCATAGGGCTTGTACCCACAATGGGTTTTTTGCATTCAGGACATCTTTCACTTGTCAGAGAGTCGGTTTCAGGTTGTACATTCACAGTGGTAAGTATATTTGTAAATCCCACACAATTCGGAAAGTCTGAAGACTATGGAACATATCCGAGAGATATCCAGAGAGACCTGATGATGCTCAAAAAAGAAAGGGTTGACCTTGTTTTTACTCCTTCCGTGGAGGAGATGTATAGACAGGATGCAGAAACATATGTTATAGTGGATAAACTTTCCCGTGTTCTTGAGGGTAGGTTCAGACCTTCACATTTCAGGGGTGTCTGTACGATTGTCTGTAAACTTTTTAATATTGTTATGCCTGACAGGGCATATTTCGGATGGAAGGATGCACAACAATTGGTTGTTATTAAGAAAATGGTAGAAGACCTTAATATACCCGTTGAAGTAGTTGGTTGTCCTACGGTAAGGGAAAAAGACGGTCTTGCAGCAAGTTCCAGAAACGTTTACATAAAAGATAAAGACAAGGAAAAGGCTCTCTCTTTATATAAAGGACTGAAAAAGATAGAGGAGACGTTTTTGAAAAAAAAATTGAAGGATTCAGGGGCCCTTATCAGAATAGGTAAGAAGGTTATAGAAAAATACCCTGATGTAAAACTGCAGTATCTTAAAATAGTCAGTATGGACAACCTGGCGCCGATTAAAAGAATAGAAGGAAAGGTTCTCGTTCTCGGTGCAATAAAATTGTCTTCTGTACGTCTTATAGACAACGTTATTTTGACCTGCCGGTGAGAAATGCTTCACGTTCAATAAGGTATTTTTTGAAGGATTTCCCCAGGGCGTAGTTGCCGCAGTCTCCGTTCTTCCTTATCACCCGGTGACAGGGTATTGCTATAAGGTAAGGATTCTGTTTCAAGAAGGTTGAGACATACCTTTCCTGTCCCTTCAATCCGACCCTTCTTGCCAGTTCTGAGTAACTGATTGTTTCGCCGAAGGGGATTTCGGAAACTGCTTGCATTATCCTGTTTTTTATAGTATACGTATAATTTTTGGATTTTGACATATTAACCTTTTTATGGTAGTATTACTGGCAATTATTGTAATGAACAAGACAATTGTATCACAGGTCAGATTTGATGAGAAAGGGCTTGTCCCTGTTATTGTGCAGGACGTAGTTACCGGTGAGGTTATAATGCTTGCTTATATGAACGATGAAGCACTTAACAGAACACTTGATACCGGAAAGATGCACTATTATAGCAGGAGCAGGAAGAAATTATGGCTGAAGGGAGAGGAATCCGGCAATTTTCAGGAATACAGAGAAATGCTTATAGACTGCGATAACGATACCTTGCTGTTCAAGGTCAGGCAAAAAGGCGGGGGATGTCATAAAGGATATTTTTCCTGTTTTTTCAGGACGCTGAAAGATAAGGAGACAGGAGAATTTGTGGTAACAGGTAGAAAGGTTTTTGAACCTTATGAGGTTTACAAAAAATGATGAGACAATGTTATTATAAGTTTTTACTGATACTGGCAGTAATTCTTGTCTTTGTTTATCAGCTGTACCCTCCTGAGAAGAAAATCCGACGCGGTCTGGACCTGCAGGGCGGGGTTCACCTTGTCCTTGAAGTTAAAGAAACAGGAAAGGAAGGAGAGTCTATTTCAGACCTTGCGGACAGGGTACTGGAAATCATAAGGAACAGGATAGATTCTCTCGGTGTTACAGAGCCAGTGATACAGAAAGAGGGTATGCGAAGGATAATTGTCGATCTACCTGGTGTGCAGGACCCCGACCGGGCGATAGACATCATAGGACAGACTGCTCTTCTTGAGTTCAAACTGGTTTCTGATGACCAGGAATTGCTTGGGAAAGCGCTGCAGGGAGAAATCCCTGAAGGATATGAACTGCTCTACCATAGAGAAAAGGATGAGCGGGGAATATACAGGGAAACCGAGCCGCTCCTTTTAAAAGCAGAGCCGGAACTTACCGGCAGGTATATTGAAGATGCCTACGTTGGTTATGACAATTCAGGTCTTCCAGATGTAGTTCTGATTTTGAATAAAGAAGGTGCGGTATTGTTTGAAAAAATCACGGCGAGCAACATCAACAGGAGACTTGCAATAGTTCTGGACGGCGTGGTCAGGTCTGCCCCTGTTATAAGGGAGAGGATAGGCGGTGGAAGGGCTAACATAACCGGTCGTTTTTCAGTTGAAGAGGCACGAACTCTGGCTATTGTTCTGAGGGCAGGAGCTCTTCCTGCAAGGGTTGAGATGATTTACCGTGAGGTCGTTGGACCGACGCTCGGCAGGGAAAATATCATACAGGGATTCAGAGCGGCTATGTACGGGGGTATTATAGTAATCATTTTTATGCTTATTTATTTTGCGGCATTCGGGTTGCTTGCGGATTTCGCACTTGCTCTGAATATTCTTATTCTGCTTGGGGTTATGGCAACTGTCAGAGGGGTACTGACCCTGCCTGGCATTGCAGGTATTGCTCTCACGATCGGCATGGCTGTGGATGCGAACATTCTTATTTTTGAAAGAATAAAAGAGGAGATAAAAACAGGTAAAAGTCCCAAGGCAAGTATTGATTCCGGCTATAAAAGGGCGTGGAGTGCAATTATTGACTCAAACATAACAACCATTATCGCCGGACTGATACTCTTTTTTCTCGGTGAGGGGCCTGTAAAAGGATTCGGGCTTACCTTGAGCATAGGAATAGTGGCAAACCTGTTCACCGCTGTTTTCGTCACAAAAAGCATTGTGGACTGGGTGATGATAACAAAGAAGATTGAAAAGGTGAGGATATAAATGGAACTTATCAAAAATGCAAATTTCAATTATATAGGTAAAAGGAAGATAGCATATATTTTTTCCTGCACAGTTATAATATGGGGTATGGTTGTTTTTGGTATGAGGGGTAAGGAAAACTTTGGTGTGGATTTTGTGGGCGGCGATATGCTCAACCTTGAATTTGACCAAAAAGTGTCCGCTGCTGATATGAGGAAGACAATAAAAAAACTGGATATAGGATACTATTCAGTTCAGGCACTCGGAGAAGAAGGAAAGGAATTTATAATAAAGAGTGCGCCGGGTACTTCCGAGAAGATACTGAACGCTCTCAGGGGTGGGAAAACAGTCAGAGAGGAAAATATTTTTACCATTAAGGGTAAGTCTTCTGTTGCCCCATCTATGAGTGTAACTTTAAGAAAGAAGGCCCTGTATGCATTTATTGTCGGGATAATAGGTATGCTACTCTATCTGACAGTAAGGTTTGAGTTCAGGTTTGCGGTGGGTGCAACATTAGCAATTTTTCATGATATACTTTTTGTCGTTGCAATGCTGGCGATTACAAAGCAACAGATAGATGCTTCGGTGATAGCGGCGTTGTTAACTGTTGCAGGTTACTCCGTTAATGACACAGTTGTTATTTTTGACAGGGTAAGAGAAAATATAAGGAAGACGAGAAGTACCGACTATTTTTCGATTTTCAACAGCAGTATTAACGAAACTTTGAGCAGAACCATTCTGACGTCTTTAACCACCTTGTTTGTTGTGTTTTTACTTTTTTTTATGGGCGGAGAAGCGCTGCACACTTTTTCCTTTTCCCTTCTGGTTGGATTTCTGATAGGGACATATTCTACAATTTACATTGCTACATCAATCCTTATAGACTGGCACAGGTTCAGTCCGCATAAATTCAAGGTGTGATACGGATGAGCAGTCAACAATATCAGGATGAAAGTTATCAGCGGGTATTTAAAGGGGAGAAGGCTGTTTTTCCCTGCAGGCAGTAAAAGTTTGAGGCCTACGAA
>DYKC01000001.1 GCA_020722825.1 Vermiphilus sp. | reverse complement strand
GTTGAAAACCGAAGGCTTTGCCTTTGACGTTGAAATCCTTTACCGGGCAGTCAAGATCAGGCATAGAATACGTGAAGTCCCTGTGTTGTGGTACAATTCAAGGGAAAGTAAACTTTCTTTATTACGTTCGCCCTTACAAATGTTTTTATCCCTGCTATCAATAAAAAATTTTTTTAATGAATTATCATGAATCTCTTCAACTATGTTTACAAATAAAAAATACATTATAGAAAATGTTGATTCTGTAAGTATTATAATTGTTCATTATGGAGATATTAAGTATTTAAAAAGATGTCTTACCTCCATATTTAAAAACACTTCTTGTACTAAAATTTCAGTGGAAATTGTTATTGTTAGCAATAAAAGTTTAATAGCGATGGGAGAAATTGAAGATATTCCAGCATCTTTCAAAGGGAAGATTAAGGTAATACATTCAACTAAGAATCTGGGATATGCAGGCAGTATTAATCTGGGATTAAAACACTCTATGGGGTCAGTTATAGTGATTTTAAATAATGATATAGAAGTAACTCCGGGATGGTTGGAATCTTTAATTGAGTGTTTAGCGCAGGATGAAGAAATTGCAGGATGCCAAGGGAAAATTCTCTCTCTTTCTGATAAGGACAGGTTTGATGTTGCTGGTGCTGCCGGCGCCTATCTGGATAAGTATGGATATACTTTTTTTCGTGGAAGAATCTTTGACGTACTTGAAAAAGATAGTGGGCAATATGACAATAAAATAGAAGTTTTCTGGATATGTGGAGTATCTATGGCGATTAAAAAGAGAGTTTTTAATAAAGTCGGATTTTTTGACGAAGATTTCTTTATGTATGGTGAAGAAATTGACTGGTGTTGGCGAGCCCGATTGTCAGGGTATAAATTTTTCTTTACGCCAGATACTACTATATATCATACAGGAAGCGCATCCACAGGTAAATGGCAGCCGCATAAAAAAATTTATTATTTCCACAGAAATCATCTGCTACTTCTTTTAAAAAACACCTCTACGATTGATTTAATATCAATTTTCCCCGTGAAAATTTTTTTGGAGTTTGTTGCAATCGGTTACTATTTATTTAAGAAAGACATTAAAGGAGCGTACGCTGTTTTAAAATCTTTGTTATGGCTGACAACCAATTTTGTTTCTATTTGGGAAAAACATAATGGAGTACAATCTAATCGTACGGTTTCGGATAGCAAAATTAAACAGAAATTACTTCAGAGGTCAATTGTATTTCATCATTTTATTTTAGGTAAGAAATATTATCAAGATATGAGATTTAGATTTAAATAAGAACATGAAAATTATCTGGGGGCAAGACCCGCATTTTTTTGGGCCGCGAGATTATTTTAGAAACACCCTTATTATAAAAGAGGTCCGAAAAATCGCAAAGGGAAGGGTAAAGATCCTGGATTTTGGCTGTGGGTGTGGAAACTTAACCTTAAGATTAGCAGAATTGGGGTATTCTGTAACAGGTTTTGATATATCTCCATTATCTCTTGATGTGTTGAAAAATAAGATTGACAAAAGCAGTGTTAAAAAATCCATTAAGATAGAAGATAACATAGAAAAACTTCAGAAGAATGTCTCTGGATTTAAAATTATCTGTGCAGGTGAGGTTCTCGAACACATAAGAGATGATAAAGAAGTTGTAAGGATTTTCAAAAAAATTCTTGTGAAAGACGGATTTTGTGTTTTGACAGTCCCTGCACGGAAAAAATACTGGGATAAAAGTGACGAATTAGCAGAACATTTGCGTAGATATGAAAAAAAAGAATTGATGGGTCTTTTTACATCTGAAGGTTTCAAAATAAAAAGGATATATTGTTTCGGCCCGGTATCCCTCATCTGGCATAAGTTTATATATTTGCCAACTCTTTTGAAACGTTTACCCTCATCTGGCAGTATTCAACACAAAAGGCATCATTCATTTCTTTCCTATTTAACATGGCTTAACAAAATCTTTGTTTACATTTTTTATATAGATCTAATATTTATGAGATTTAATTGCTGGAATCACTACTTAATGGTGGCATATAAAAAAAATGAAGAGAAAGATTGAATGGAGATGTACTGTTTTATTCACCGCCGCATTTGGTCTGTTTATTCTGGGAATTCACTGGGGACTGCCTTCTTACAGGTTAAATGCCCTATACTTTTCTAATGATTTAGCAAAAGAGAAAACATCACTTTCTGTTAAACAATATCCTGTGGAGGAGGCATGGAAGGGCTGGGGAGGATATCTGATTCTTCATGAAGAAGAGGAACAGAGAAAATTACCCAGAAGTCTATACAACAGTATAAGAAGTTATCACCCGGATGAATATGCAATAATTAAGGTATTGTCTTATATGAATCCGACTAATCTTGATTTCAATCCAAGGGCATATTCTATTGGTGGGGCATATATCTACTTAATAGGTGTGGTAATCTTTTTTCTCTCAAAAATCAGACTTATTGAGGTTACAAGAAATCTTGAGTATTACTTCTACCATCCGGAGGAAATGGCAAGGTTTTATATTGCGGGAAGGTTTATTACTGCACTGTACGGTGCAGGAATTGTTCTGCTCACATATCTTTTGATAGCAAAACTCACTTCCCGTAAACAGCAGGCTTTAGCAGGTTCTTTACTCCTTTTGTTTACACCGTTGATGCTCCTCAACTCCCTTTATATGTACGTGGACATACCGGGGATATTCTGGATAATGGCTTCTCTTTACGCAACAATACTTTTCATGGAAAAATTTTCATTGAGAAGATTATTTCTTGCAGGCATTTTTGCCGGGCTATCTATGGGGACAAAGGTTACCTTTATCGTCTCACTTTTTATCCCCTTTATCGGGTTGTCGTTAACCTTTAATAATTGGAAAAGTTTTACAAGAGAGATATCCCTTGCATTTGCGGGATTTTTAATTGCCTTTTTTGTAACCAATCCTTATTTTTTCCTGACCTTCCCCGCTCCTCTAATTGAACTGAGACAGCATACTGGATTGGTATTCAGCGGCAGATTTTATATAAAATCTCTGTTCTACGGTCTTGGGCTTCCTTTGTTTTTGGTGTGTTTGACGGGTATGCTGAGTGCTATAGGTTTTATTAAAAAACAAGGTATGTTTGAGAGGAAAGTAAATTTTTTGCTTCTATCCTGGGTTATCTTCTTTTTCCTCTTTATCTCTCTTTTTGCAAAAACATTCGCCAGATACATACTGCCTGTGGTTCCTTCATTGATTATCATAGGAATTATCGGGTGGTTAGAGGTTTACAAGAGGTTACGCCCATTGAATAAAAAAGTTTTATCAGCAGTATTTATTCTCATTTTATGCTGGACTTTTGCTTACGGAATGAGTTACAAGATGTTATTTTTGAAGGAAAATGTCAGAACCGAAGCAGGATTGTGGATTAAAGAGAATATTCCTGCAGGAAGCAGTATAGGTGTAACCGAGGTGCCGTGGCAGTTTCAGATGCCGCCCTTTGACTATTACAGGTATAGGGTCGTGGTTACAGGATATGACTTCGCCAGAGTGAAAGAAACAAAACCTGATTATTTTATTTTGTCCTCTTATCAGGCCCAGTTGTCTCCGTATCCATTAAGGTTGCAGAAAGAACGCGTTGATTTCTGGATAGAGTTCAGAAGTTCAGAACTTTATAGAGAGAAACAAACCTTTCAAAAATTTCCACAATTTCTTAATCTTGTTTTCAAAACAGATGTTTTGCCGGAAGACCTGATATATCTTAATCCCACGATAGCCATATTTGAGAGAAGATTATTAGAAGAGGGATTGCCGCGGCAAAAATCGCCTCGCAATGAAAAAGAGTGATAATGAGAGAAACTTTTGAGTATGACCTGCCAAAGGAACTGATAGCACAGTATCCCCTGAAAGAGAGAGAGAAGGCTCGTATGATGGTACTGCATAGAGAAGGGGAGAAGATAGAGGAAGATGTTTTCAGTAGTATAGGTAATTATTTCAGGGATGGGGATGTTCTGGTGTTGAATGATACGCGCGTTATTCCAGCCCGACTGAGAGGTTTTAAGGATAGCGGCGGCAGGGTTGAGATATTCCTGCTGAAGAAGACAGAACCTTACAGATGGGAGGTGCTGTTAAGGGGAAGGTTAAGAGAAGGACAGTCATGCCGTATTGAAAAGACAGGAGATAGGTTAGACATAGCATGGGTTAAAATAATCCGGAGGATGGAATCAGGAAGTTACATAGCAGAATTTTCCACTGATGATAATCAGGAGATTTTTGGTCTGGGAGAGACTCCACTACCTCCCTACATAAAGAGAGGTGCTACGGAAGAAGACAGGAATTTTTATCAGACAGTTTATGCGAGAAGAGAAGGGGCCGTGGCGGCACCGACGGCAGGGCTGCACTTTACCGAAGAAATACTGAAGAGGATTGGGGATAAGGGTGTAAGAATTGTTTATGTCACACTGCATATCGGTTGGGCTTCTTTTAAGATGCTCAAAGATGATAAAAATGAGGTTGGAGAAGAGTATATGGAGGTTTCTGAAGAAACTGCCAATCTTATAAATTCTGCGACACAGTCAGGAGGTAAAATTTTCGCCTGCGGGACCAGTGTGGTGAGAACATTGGAGAGCGCGATAGATGATGGTAGGATAGTTTCAAAAACAGGGTATACAGACCTGTTCATAAAGCCGGGATTTGTTTTTCAGGCAGTTGACGGTTTAATAACAAACTTCCACCTTCCGGGCTCAACCCACCTGTATCTGTTGTGTGCATTTGCAGGCGTAGAATTGGCGGAAAGGGCGTACAGGATTGCAGTGGAGAAAAGATACAGGTTTTATTCTTACGGTGATGCGATGCTGATTTTATAGCATAGAGCGTATAGTGGCTAGCATACAGAAAAACTAAAAAATTTTAGCACAAACATGTCACATAAAATGTTCAGGATAATAAAGAAAGATACAAAGACAAGAGCGAGGGCAGGGGAGATTAAAACACCTCATGGGATTGTAAAAACTCCCTGCTTTATGCCTGTGGCTACTCTGGGTACGGTAAAAACCCTGTCTGCCGAAGACCTGGATGAGATTGGTGTGGAAATGCTCATTGCAAATGCTTATCATCTTTATCTTAAACCTGGGGTGGAGATAGTTGAGAAAGCCGGGTCCCTCCACAGGTTTATGAACTGGAACAAACCCATTGTTACTGACAGTGGAGGTTTCCAGATATTCAGTCTGGAGGATGTTAAGGTGGAGGAAGAGGGTGTGCATTTCCGGTCAAAAATAGACGGCTCTTCGCACTTCATCACTCCTGAAGGTTCTATGGAGATGCAGAAGGCAATAGGTGCCGACATTATTATGGCGTTTGACTACTGTCCCAGAGACTGGGCTAACTATGACGAGGTTAAACTCAGCACTGAAATGACAGTAAGATGGGCTGAAAGATGTCTCTCTCCATTTTATGGAGGAAAACAGCAGTTGTTCGGGATCCTTCAGGGAGGGATATATAAGGACCTGAGGAGATTGTGCATAGATAAGATGGGGACGATGGATTTCCCGGGATTCGGATTTGGAGGTTTGAGTATAGGAGAGCCTTTTGAAGAAGCGGCTGAAACGGTTGATTTTATAATAAACAATATTCCTGAAGAGAAGGTAAGGTATTTTATGGGTCTGGGTATGCCTCTGCAGATTCTTGATATGGTAGAGGTGGGTGTGGACCTTTTTGACTGCGGTATGCCTACACATATTGCCAGAACAGGTTCCACTCTTACCTCGTGGGGAAAAATAAATATTAAGGCAGGTAGGTATAAGGAAGATTTTTCACCACTTGATACAGAGTGTGACTGCTTTGTCTGTCGGAACTACACAAGGGCATATATAAGACACCTTCTTAATGCCAATGAGATACTCGGTCTGCGACTTAATTCCTACCATAATCTGTACTTTATGCTCAGGTTTATGGAAAATATAAGGGTAGCCATAGATATGGGCAGTTTTAAAGAATTTCGCAAAGATTTTGAAATGAAGTATAATATAGGGGAAAAAAGAAGATAAATCAAAACCCTCACCACAAAAGACAGGGGTTCAGTAGTCGGGATTGGAGATTCGGGAAAGAAGAAGGCAGGAAAAGATATCTCCGAATCCCTAAGCCCGAATCGCTAATCCCCTCTTTTAAGGAGTTCGGGTAAAGGGAGGTCAAATATGATATTTGCACAGGCACAGCCGGCTCAGGCAGTATCACCATTTGGAGCACTCCTGCCACTGATTTTGATATTTTTTGTCTTTTATTTTCTTTTGATTCTGCCCCAGCAGAAAAAGCAGAAGGTTCACAAAAAGATGCTTGATGAATTGAAAGAAGGAGACAGGGTTGTAACGGTTGGAGGAGCAATAGGCGTAGTAAGTAAAATCAAGGATAACGTTATAACGATTGAGTTCAAAGAGGGAGTAAAGATAGACTTTATGAAGAATGCCATATCTCAGGTGCTGAAGCCTTAGAAAACAGAATGAAAGAGAAATTCCCACCTCAATATGACTCCAGAAGTATAGAAACCGGCGTGTATGAATTTTGGGAGAAGAAGGGATTTTTTTCTGCAGAGAGACATAAAAAAGGCAGAAAAAAGTATGTTGTTGTTATTCCGCCTCCAAACATTACTGGCTTTCTACATATGGGACATGCTCTTAACAACACCATCCAGGATATTATCATCAGATGGAAAAGAATGGAGGGTTTCAATACTCTGTGGGTGCCAGGGACCGACCATGCTGGTATAGCAACCCAGAATGTGGTTGAAAAAAATCTTCTGTCCGAAAAGAAACTCAGTAGAAAAGAACTGGGAAGAGAACGTTTTATTGAGGAAGTCTGGAAGTGGAAGGAACAGTATGGTTCACGGATAATCTTCCAGTTAAAGAAACTCGGAGCATCCTGCGACTGGAGACGTTTGAGATTTACGATGGATGAAAAACTATCCCGTGCAGTAAATGAGGCTTTTGTTCACCTTTACAACAAAGGATTGATTTATAAGGGTGAGCGTATTATCCACTGGTGCTGCAGGTGCGGTACCGCTTTGTCCGACGAGGAGGTTGAATACAGGGATGAAGACTCCTTTCTTTATTATCTGAGGTATCCGCTCATTGACGGCGGTTTCATTCAGGTTGCCACAACAAGACCGGAAACCATGCTTGGGGATACTGCGGTTGCTGTAAATCCTTCTGACAAAAGGTATAAAAAGTTCCAGGGAAAAAAGGTTAAACTGCCTTTTGTTGACAGGGTTATACCAGTTATCACGGATGCTGCCGTTGAGAAGGACTTTGGCACCGGAGCCGTAAAGGTGACCCCTGCACATGACCATGCGGATTTTGATATTGGCAAAAGGCATAACCTTCCTTTTGTAACCGTGATGGATGGGGAAGGTGTGATGAATGAGAATGCAGGGATGTTTAAGGGACTTGACAGGTTTAAGTGCAGGGAGGAGATAATCAAAGAACTTGAAAAGGCAGGGCTTCTTGCCAGAACTGAGCCTTATGCCAACAGGGTAGGGTGCTGCTACAGGTGTGGCAGTGTGGTGGAGCCGTACCTCTCCACACAGTGGTTTGTGAATATGAAACCGCTTGCGAAGCCGGCAATAGAGGCGGCAGAAAAAGACATACTGAGGTTTTATCCTGAAAGGTGGAAAAAGGTCTATCTGAACTGGCTGTATGAAATCAAGGATTGGTGCATAAGCAGGCAGATATGGTGGGGACACAGGATTCCTGTATGGTACTGCAAAAGGTGTATTGAAAAAGATGGAAACGAGAAAGGAATTTTCGTCTCTGCTGATAAGCCGGATGTCTGTCCTGTTTGCGGCAGTGATGAGATATACCAGGACCCGGATGTTCTTGATACATGGTTCTCATCATGGCTGTGGCCATTTTCAGTTTTTGGCTGGCCTGAAAAAACAAAAGACCTTGAGGTCTATTATCCCACGAATACACTTGTCACTGCCCAGGAAATTCTTTTCTTCTGGGTTGCAAGGATGGTAATGGCAGGGTATGAGTTTGTGGGGGAGGTACCTTTTGAAAATGTTCTTATACACGGTACGGTGAGAGATAAGACAGGAAAAAAAATGAGCAAGTCGCTCGGTAACGTGATAGACCCTGTAAAAATCATTGAGGACTACGGAGCCGATAGTCTGAGGTTCAGTCTGATTTCTATGACTGCGTCCGGGCAGGATGTTTTTCTTTCCCCAACCTTTTACATCAAGGGAAGAAATTTTATGAACAAGGTGTGGAACGCCTCACGTTTCATATCTTTCATAGTGGAAAAGGCAGAGGTTAAAAGGGTGGAATTTCCCGAAAGATTTGAAAACCTGAACTTCCCTGAGTTGTGGATTCTATCTGAACTTGATAAGGTTATTAAGGTAGTTAATGATTCATTAGAATGCTTCAGGATGAATGAGGCACTTAACTCTATCTATGATTTCTTCTGGCACACTTTCTGCGACTGGTACCTTGAAATATCCAAGGTTTATCAGGAACAGGAGACTGAGTATTTAAGAGAAAAGGTTCTTCCCGTATTGTTATATGTTCACCTCACTGTTATGAAGATGCTTCATCCTTTCACGCCTTTTATCACGGAAAAAATATGGCAGATTTTTTCCAGTTACTGCGTTACGGAGACTGAAAGTATAACTGTGAGTAGATGGCCTGCATCTTTTACCCTTTCCTATGCCCCTCATCTTAATCTTCTCTCCAGAAAGGAGAAGGGAGAAGAAAAAGAAATGGAGAAAGAGGGGGAGAGGATGAAGGAGATTATTGAAATAGTGACGACAATAAGAGATATAAAAACAAGGTTTTCTGTACCTATTGTGAAGCCAATTGACTGCTATTTTGACAGAAAGCCTGAAGGGTTATCTGCAGCGTTAATATCAAGACTGGCAGGGGTTGGAAATTTTCTGTCTTTTGATGCTCTGGCAGATGATGCAGGAAATGTGCTGATAAAGAATCTTCGGCAGGGTAGACTCGGAATGTCATTTGAAGGTATAATAAACATTTCCGCAGAACGGGTCAAAATAATAAAAGAGAAAGGAAAACTGGAAGGTTTTTTAGAGAAAATAGACAGGAAATTAAACAACCCTGAGTTTCTGGAAAAGGCTCCGGAGGAAGTCAGAGAGAAAGAAAAAGCAAAGAAGCAACAATTACAGGAGTCTATAGAGAATCTGAAGAAGGATATAGAATTTTTAGACGCCAAAAGGTAATAAGGGGAGGAGAAATGGATGCATTTGTTGAACTGAGTGGTAAACAGATACGTGTTAACGAGGGGATGGAGTTTTCCACTTTCAGACTTAAAGGTAAAAAACCCGGGGATAAGGTGGAAATTCATCCTATCTGTTTTATAGACGGTGATGATATTATAGTTGACAAAAAGCAACTTAAAAACATAAAAGTTATCTTTGAGGTTCTTGGGGAAAAGGAGGGACGGAAGATATACTCTTTCAAGAAAAAACCTAAAACCGGTTATAAAAAAGGATACGGGCACAGGGATAGTTTGACTCTCCTGAAGGTTGTCAACATAACCAAAAAGTGAAGAAACTAAAAGAGGTTGCAGAGCAGAGTTTTGCCGGCAGGAAAGCAGTTCTTATTGTCTTTCGGGAAAGAGATGAACTTGATACAGAAGAATCCATAAAAGAACTTGAGTTTTTGTGTAAAACGCTGAGACTAAGGGTTATCAATACTTTTGTTTATAAATCAGATATTATCCATCCTGCAACATATATAGGCAAAGGACGGCTCCAGGGAATAAAGGAATATTCAGACAGAGAAAAGCCTTCCTATGCGATCTTTGGCAGGGAACTCACACCTATACAACAGAGAAATCTGGAAGATATCCTGAGGATAGGGGTTATAGACAGAACCGAACTTATTCTGTATATCTTCGGAGAGCATGCAAAATCTAAAGAAGGGAAAATACAGGTTGAACTTGCCCATCTTTCTTATCTCTTGCCGAGGTTGACCGGTTATGGTATCTCTCTTTCCCGAATAGGTGGAGGCATGGAAACCAAGGGGCCAGGTGAAATGAAGATTGAGGTTTACAGAAGAAGAATCAAGGAGAGAATATACAGGTTGAAAAAAGAGATGGAAGATGTGGAGAAGCACAGGGAGGTTATCAGAAACTCAAGGCGAAGAAAGAATTTTCCGCTGGTTACTCTGGTGGGATATACCAATGTTGGTAAAAGCAGCCTTCTGAATAAATTAAGTATGTCAAATTTATACGTGGAGAACAAGTTGTTTTCAACCCTTGACCCTGCCACGAGGGCTGTTTATATCGGAGAAAACAAGGTATGCCTGGTAAGTGATACTGTAGGTTTGTTGTATAATATACCTTATCATATGATTGAGGCGTTTAAATCAACACTTGAGGAGGTTAGATTCAGCGACCTCATTCTTTGTTTATATGACAGTTCCGCCTTCAGTATGGACAGGCAGAGAGATACCATATCCGAGGTTTTCAAGATTCTTGAGGTGGAGGATAAACCCCACATAAATGTTTTTAATAAGATAGACCTTTTAACCCCTGAAGAGATATCCGTAATCAAAAGTGAAAATCCCGGCTCTTATTTTGTCTCTGCACTTACAGGAGCAGGTATTGACGAACTGAAAGAATCCATAAGGGGAGTTTTGTATGAAAATGCAGTTGAAACCTGAGGATAAAAAGAAGGTCAGAGAAATAATATCTGCTATGAAAGAAGGAAAAGAGTTTCTTTTAACAGCCCATCGTAATATTGATGGTGATGCCATCGGTAGTGAACTGGCATTTTACAGCATGCTTAAAAAAATGGGAAAAAAGGCAGTGATTGTTAACCAGGACAGAACGCCTGCCATATACAGATTTCTTCCTTTTGCAGGAAAGGTTAAGGTTAGTGGAATGGGTGTTACCCCTGATAAACCCGACGTGAGTATTGTTATTGACTGTGGTTCTCCTGAAAGAACCGGGAAGGTTTTCAGTCTGATAAAAAAATCACGTGTTGTTATCAATATAGACCATCACTTTTCCAATTCAGGATTTGCCAGTATAAACTGGATTAATCATAGATTTTCAGCGACAGGTGAAATGGCGTATTTTATACTTTCCTACGGGGGCAGGATGCTTACAAAGAAGGAGGCAGAGTGTCTCTATACCGCCATTCTTACAGATACCGGAGGTTTTATTCACAACATCAGTCCTTATACCATGGGTATAGCCCAGAATCTTGTTGCCGCCGGTGCGGAACCCGAGCAGATTGCAAGAAATGTGTACTTTGAAAAACCCTTAAGGTCGGTGAAACTGCTTTCTCTGTGTTTGAATACTTTACAATTTGACAGACAGAACAAGTTTTGCTGGATGAAGGTTGACAGGGATATGTACCGTCAAACAGGAACGAAAGAAGAAGATACTGAAGGATTTGTAGACCTTCTTGCGAAAATCAAGGAGGCGAATATTGTTTTCTTTTTGAAAGAGTTCGGGAAGGGAGTTAAGGCAAGTCTCAGGAGCAAGGGAAATTTTGATGTGGAAAGGATAGCGGCTCAATTTGGTGGCGGCGGGCATAAAAGAGCAGCAGGATGTTATTTTGAAAATATATCAATTGAACAGGCAGAAAAGAAGGTACTCTCTGCCATTCGCAAAAACAGATAGATTTGGAGAGGGGTATGAACGGGGTAATAATTGTAAATAAGCCCAGTGGTATTACATCATACGATGTAATAAGATTTTTTAAAAGAACCTTCCGTTTAAGGGAAAAGATAGGCCATGCAGGGACTCTTGACCCGCTTGCATCGGGATTGCTGATTGTATGTCTGGGAAATGCAACAAGACACAGTTCTGTTTTTATGAAGATGGAGAAGGAATACATAGCAAGGTTGCTGCTCGGGGTAAGAACGGATACGGATGATATTGACGGGATGGTAATTGAGGAAAAACCCGTTAATGTGAGAGAGGTTGACATAGAAAAGGTTGTTGCGAATTTTATCGGTACGATTGAGCAGGTACCACCTGTGGTATCAGCGATTAAGCATAAAGGTAAGCCGCTTTACAAACTTTACAGGCAGGGGATGGATGTTACTCCCTCTCCCAAAAAAGTTTTTATTAAGGAAATAGAAATATTGAATGTGGAAATTCCTTACATGGATTTTCGGGTGGTATGTTCAAAGGGAACCTATATAAGAGCATTATGCAGGGATATCGGAGAACAATTGGGATGCGGCGGTACTCAGACTGCTTTGAAAAGAACAAGGGTGGGTGATTATAAAATAGATGAGAGTTACACCCTTGAAGATATAGAAAAAAAAGGGCTGGAAAACTGTCTCATACCATTAAGTGGCACAAACTAAAAAATGGAGAACAGACTACAGGTAAGTGTTTCAGGGATAAGAGGAATATATCCGGAGACGTTGACCTCCGATGTTGTATTTACATTCGGCGTTGCTTTCGGAAGTTACGTTAAGACAAAAAGGGTTTTTGTATGCAGGGATACAAGAGTGAGCGGGGATTCTCTGAAGAATTCAATGATAACAGGTCTGCTCTGTACAGGCAAGGATGTTGTTGACCTCGGTATTGCTCCAACCCCTGAAATTGGATACATCATAGAAAAGATAGAGCCGTCTTCAGGTGTTGTTATTACAGCCAGTCATAATCCTCAGGACTATAACGGAATAAAATTCTTTTCAGATAAAGGAGCGGTGCTTAATGCTGATGAGGGCAAAAAACTTCTTGATGTCTACCATAAAAGGTTCTTTATCGTCTCAAAAACACCAGGGTTCATTTCTTCTGCAGACTATACGGAACAATATTTCAACGCCATATATCGTACAGTAGACCTTGAAAGAATCAGGAAAAGAAGATTCAGGGTTGTTGTTGATGTTTGCCAAGGGGTAGGTTCTTTCTTTACAGAGAGGTTTTTGAAGGAGATGGGGTGTGATGTAATTGTTATGAACAAAGAACCTGCAGGATTTTTTTCCCATAACCCCGAGCCTGTTCCTGAAAACCTTAAAGATTTAGCAGGTAAGGTTGTTGAAGAAAAAGCGGATGCGGGGTTTGCCCAGGACCCTGACTGCGACCGGCTCGCTTTTGTCTGTGAGAATGGGATGATACCCGGGGAAGAACTGACGCTTGTTCTATCCATAAAAAATATCCTTGAAAGGGAAGGGAGTAACAAGCCGATTGTCGTTAACCTTTCTACCACTGCCCTTGTGGAAGAGATTGCAAAAGGTTTTGGGATTGATGTTTGCAGGACAAAGATAGGTGAGATTAATGTTATAGAGAAGATGCGAGAGAACGGTTCCATTATAGGAGGAGAGGGTAATGGAGGAGTTATATTCCCTGCAGTTCACTACGGCAGAGACAGTTTTGTGGGAATGGCACTTATACTGGAATATCTTGCCAGGACAGGTAAAAAAGTTTCCGAATTGATAGGACAGATGCCAAAGTATTTCATTCTGAAGAGGAAAATAAGGATTTCAGAAGAGCAAAAAAATATAATGCTGGAAGATATAAAAAGAAGGTATTCTGCAGAGGAAAACGTTAATCTTGAGGATGGTGTGAAGATAATAAGAAAGAACGGATGGATACATATACGCCCGTCAGGTACCGAACCTGTTATCAGGCTTTACGTAGAAGGTAAAAACAGAGAAATTGCCGAGCGCTACCTCTCCGAATTCACCTCTTATTTTCCCTCACCGTAGTCCCCTAGGATGAGGGGCGAGTTATTTCTTGTAGAACTCTTCTATACACCGCACCGTATCTTCAGGTTCGTCAACTATGCAGAAAATCTTCATATCTTCACTGTCTATGTAATTTCTGCCGAGCGCGTTTTTCTCTATCCATTCAGCAAGTCCTTTCCAGTAGTCGCTGCCGACAAGAACCACCGGGAATTTATGTATCCGCTCTGTCTGGATAAGCGTTATTGTCTCTGTGAACTCATCAAGTGTACCGAACCCTCCGGGGAAGATGATGAATCCTTTTGCATACTTGACAAACATAACCTTTCTTGTGAAAAAATACCTGCAGGATATGAGGGTCTTAATGTATGGATTGGGTTTTTGTTCATGAGGCAGTTCAATGTTTATACCTATGGAGTCTCCATTTGCAAGAGATGCACCTCTGTTGGCTGCCTCCATAATGCCGGGTCCTCCGCCGGTTATAACCGTATAGCCTTTTTCCGCAAGAATCTTTCCTGTTTCAACGGCTTTTTTATACCACTCATCATTTTCTTTGACCCTTGCCGAACCCCAGACGGTTACTGCATTTTTTGTCTTTTCAAGGGTATCAAATCCCTCCACAAACTCAGCCATTATTCTGAATATTCTCCAGACATCAGACTCATAGATATTCCTATCCATTGTTTTTTTCCTTGACATCTTTCTCTACTATCAGGGTGAAGCCGTCGTATCCTTTTACAACTACTATTGCGTCTCTGGGGACTTCTCCTGTTTCACTGCGTGCCTTCCAGTATTCCCCCTGGATGAAAACAGTCCCTTCAGGTGTTAACGGTTTGATAACCCTTGCTTTTTCTTCAAGCATTCCTTCCTTGCCTGTTGTGACTTTTTGTCTTTTTGTTCTCCACGTAAACCATGCGGCGAGCCAGAGTATAGCACCTACAGTAGTTACAACTCCGGCTATCAGAGTTTTGGGCATGTTAAGATCAGACACTGGACGGAAAAGAAAGAATGAACCGAGCATAAGAGTTATTATCCCTGAAATGATGAATAAGCCGAAAGAAGGGGTTACTGCTTCTATGGCGAAAAAAACAAAACTTACTGCAATAAGCAGTAAACCAGAGACGTTTATGGACAGGGTATGCAGAGCAAAAAACGCCAGGATAAGAGAAACCGTACCTACAATGCCAGGGATTCCAAGTCCAGGATTGTACAGTTCCAAAAGCATGCCCAGTGTGCCGAGCATCAGCAGTATATAGGCAATATTTGGATTTGCGATGATTTTTAAGACCTTTTCTTTGAAACTCTCTCTGGATGTTAATAGCCGTGCATCTTTTGTGTTTAATATCTTTTCGGTATCATTGATTTTTATGGTTTTTCCGTCTATTGCGTTTAAAAGTTCATTGGTATCGTTTGCTATTATGTCTATAACCTTTTCTTTCAGTGCTTCGGTTTCAGTTGAAGAGATGCTTTCCCGTACAGCCCTTTCCGCCCATTTTATATTCCTCCCACGGTGGCGTGCAATGCTTTTTATAAAACTAACTGTGTCATTTATAACCTTTTCTTCCATCGTTTCATCCTGCTTGCCCCCGAGATTTACCGGATGGGCTGCACCGATATTGGTGGCGGGGGACATAGCAATAATATGACAGGAAAGAGCAATAAATACACCGGCAGAGGCACACTGAGAGCCTTTTGGATGAACATATCCGATGACAGGAATATCTGACGCGAGTATCTCCTGCACTATTTTTCTCGTAGAAGAGAGTAAACCTCCTGGAGTATCTATTATAAACAGTACAAAGTCTGCATCATTCTTCCTTGCGAGCGTTAGTATGTTTTTTACCTGGTAATAGGTAACCGGTCCTATGGCACCGTCTATCTTTAATGTATATCCAGTATTCTGTTTTGCCTCTGACAATACTGCTCCAAGAAGTAGAAATAAAAAACCGTACAGAAGTACCCTTTTCATTTTTTTTCCACTAAATGAGTCTCTTATAATAGTACCTCATTTTGGTAATTTTGACAAAAGAAACTGCCGGGAGTAGAATTTAAAAGATACAGGAGACATAAATAGGAAATCCTCCTGGCTCCTCCTTTGACAAAGGGGGAATTTAAGGGGGATTTGAGGAGAAGGGTAAAAATGTCTACTCAACGAAAAGTTGAGATATATGATACGACCCTGCGTGATGGTTCTCAAGGTGAGTCTATTTCCTTTACCATAAAGGATAAGATTAAGATAGCAGAGAAACTGGATGAGTTCGGTATTGACTTTGTTGAAGGTGGTTGGCCAGGCTCAAACCCCAAGGATATCTCGTTCTTTGCACAGGTTAAAAACAGAAAATTCAAGAACATAAAAATAGTGGCCTTTGGAAGTACCCGAAGAAAGAATTTTTCTGCAGACAAAGACCCGTTTCTGAAAAAACTTCTTGAGAGTGGTACTGAATACATCATTATATTCGGTAAGTCGTGGGACCTGCATGTTCAGGATGTCCTTAGGATTACAGAGGCAGAAAATCTGAACCTGATTGAGGATTCCATAAAGTTTCTAAAAAAACATGGCAGGATAGTATTTTATGATGCAGAACATTTCTTTGACGGCTATAAAAAGAATCCTGAATATGCCTTGAAAACACTTACAGTTGCTGAGTCCGCTGGGGCGGATAAGCTGGTTCTCTGTGATACCAATGGCGGTTCCTTGCCTTTTGAGATAGAGGAGATAATAAAGGAGGTTTTCGCTCACGTCCATGTCCCGCTCGGGATACATGCCCATAATGATTCCGGAGTAGGTGTTTCCAATTCCATAACAGCAGTTAGGGCAGGAGTTATGCATGTTCAAGGAACTATGAATGGAATAGGGGAAAGATGTGGCAATGCAGACCTTTCCGTTATAATACCTGTACTGCAACTGAAGATGGGTTACAGGTGTGTGGATGATAAAAACCTTGTTAAACTCAAAGAGATCTCCCGTTTTATATATGAAACTGCCAATATGATTCCTCCTAATTCACAGCCGTTTGTAGGTATGAGTGCCTTTGCACACAAAGGAGGAATCCACGTTGATGCTGTGAGTAAGAATCCTGTAACCTATGAACATATTGACCCTGCAAAGGTTGGTAATAAGCGAAGGATTTTACTGTCTGAACTTTCAGGCAAAAGTACCATACTGCAGAAGGCGAAAAACTACAACCTTGATAAGGATCCTGAGAGCATAAAGAAAATTCTTGATAAAGTTACGACTCTTGAGAATGAGGGGTATCAGTTTGAATCCGCTGAAGGTTCCTTTGACATTATAGTAAGGAAAACCCTCGGCCAATACAGGAAACTTTTTACAGTGGAAGGCTTCAGGGTTATCGTGGAAAAACGGGGTGGAAGGGTTATTTCGGAGGCAACGGTTAAAATCAGGGTTGATAAACTTGTTGAACATACCGCAAGTGAGGGCAACGGTCCGGTCAATGCACTTGACAATGCACTTAGAAAGGCACTGGTAAAATTCTATCCTGAGATAGAAACTATGAAACTGACCGATTACAGGGTCAGGATACTGCATCCCGAAGAGGCGACGGCTGCTGTGACAAGAGTTGTCATAGAAACGACGGATGAGGATGAAACCTGGGGAACCATTGGCGTCTCCGAGAATATTATAGAGGCGTCGTGGAAGGCGCTGATTGACAGTGTTGAATATAAACTTTATAAGATTAACGTTAACCGTAATCAATAATCTATTATGCCCAGTAGAGCATATTGCCGGTTTTGCCAGCAAAGAAATCAATAATAAGCCATATGCCGTTGACCACAAACTGTCCAATTATCAGACCGATGAAGAAAAACTTTCCCTTCTCGTAAACCTTGGCTCCACCGTAACGCAGTATCATAGTTTTTATCAGCCATGCTATAAATATTGAAAACCAGAGGGCATTTGTCATCATTATGGTTGAGAAGGCAAATCCCAGCGGGTGGAACGGAAACCACAGAAATCGTGTATGCATTACCTGTAAAAGAATGGCAACCACTGCTCCTATACCGGTAAAAATGATGTAAATAGAATCAATCCCCGAGGGCTGTTTTATTTTTTCTGCCACATATCTCCATGGATACTGGGGTCCGCCAACAAAGAACCACGAGTTGGCATTTATCGCTCCATACCTGTATCCAAGAAGCAGTGTTGCCCATACAGATGAAAAAAATGTTACAACGATGGATAGTATTATTGCCCAGAAAATTATCCTCTTGTTTCTTTTGATATCCTCAAGCATTTTCAGTCCATTGGCAACCGAAGCCATAACGAACGTTCTTACATCCGAGGCATAAACAAAAGTAAGCCCCAGGGCGCATAGTCCCGAAGGACCTATTCTTTCAGCCCCCAGAAGAGAAGTCGTTGCAACCGGGGATATGACAGGCGCACGTGTAGCCGCAAGGCCTCCCTCGGCAACAACCCTTGTTATGCCGATGAACAGTACAAATGCAAAAAAGATAAAAAGGACAGCGGGCAGTGGAGACAGTCCGCTTATGATGAGCCATGCAAATATAAAAAGAAGGGATACGATTGTACCCCAGAAGGCAATACCGTAAGAAACGATTTCATTTTCATCGAACAGGGCATCTTCTTTCTTCAGTGCTTTTCTTACCACTCCAGCAAGGTTCTTCCTTGAGATATAAAAACCGTACAATACGATGACCAGTAGTGCCCCGAAAGACTGCCATCCGAGAAGTGGTCTGTCTTGGCTATAAGGGAGAAACTCGGCAATTCCATAACCCATTATGTTAAATACACCTTGCTGGAAGCTATTAAAAAGACAGAAAAACCACAGACTGAAGGCAAGGGGAAGGTTGATAAAGTAGGCAAATCCTATCATTGGAAAACTTATCCGGAACTGTAGACTGATTGTTCTTCTGAATATAGGAACGCCTGTCACCAGGTTTATTCCTGGAAAGAGTGGCTGATAAAAGTGTAAAGCATTGATACAGCCGATGGTAAAAGGTATGAGGAAACCGAGCCAGAAAACCCGGTTTTTGAATATACCGTTTTCATTTGCATCAATAAGTGCAAGGGGTGTTTTCGTCATAGGATAGTTCAGTTTTTCACTCTCCACCCATTGTTTTCTGAGGATAACCATAAGGAATATCATTACAAGGAATACTGCAAGAATAAGCAGTGTCCATGAAAAAAGAGGGGTTATCCAGGCCTTCCATGGTATTGATTCCCCTTTGGGTATACCCTCAAAAAACCATCTTACGGCATTACTGTCCTGTACTACAGTCCATTTTTTTATGTGCGGGAGAATGAGATTGTCCCACTGGTTCTGAGGCGTGGCATAATATTTTGTACCTGCTATAAGCGGGATGAGATAGAGGTTCAATCCCATGGTGGGTATTGAACAGGATACAATCATCATTATGTATATAAGGATAAGTTCCGGAGAAGAGAATGAACCTTTCTGAAAGTACTTTCTTGCAAAGTAGTTATAGAGAGTCAACCAGAATATGAAGAAGATTGCCGCAGGGGTGGTAAAATCCAGAGCCATATAAGAACCCTGAAGAACCATAAGGTTGTATACGTTTCCGGCTCCTATACAGAAGGACAAAATAATTCCGAGAACAATAGCCCGCAGACGAAAGCCACTGTTTTGTTGAGTAGACATTTTTTGTTGTCTCCCAAATCCCCCTCTCCCCCATTTGAAAAAAGGTGGGGGGATTTTCTATTAGGCCTCCTTAAATACAGGTTTCTCCAAATCCACTGTTTTTTACCGCACCAATAATTTTATCACAAACTCCCTTTTTGTCTACAAATTTCCCTTTTATCCCTCTTATTCAATTATTGAAGTGGAGAGAGAAAGGGACGGCATTCCTTTTTTATTTTTTCAAAGTATTTTATGTATGACCTTGCCAGTTCCGGTGAGTCAATTATAACAGAGGTTTCGTTGTTTTTTGCCATTGCTGAATAAGACCAGTTGGCACTCCCGATTACCAGAAACCTTTCGTCAATTATCAGGAGTTTTGCGTGCGTAGTCTTTTTTGGTGAATCAAAATATACGGTAATACCATTGTTTGCCAGATATGCACCTGTTTTTAGATTTTCCGTTGTGGAATGTGAAGAATAATCGCTGTCCGACTGGTTGAGAATAACCTCAACATTCACTCCTCTTCTTTTTGCATTTATCATCTCCCTTATGAAAAGGTTTACAGGACTATCGGGATACTGAGGATAATAACTTGCAAGGAACATAATTATGTAGATGGATTTTTTTGCAGATTTAAGACAGGGCAGGATTTGCTCCTTGTAATCACCGTTGTTGGCAGGGGATATCCTGCCTTCAAAGACCTCGGAGAATGCCGGTGCCGTTAGAAACAGGAAAAAAAATAATAGTACCTGCAGTATGAATTTTTGCATTTAGTGAACCTTCTTTTCTGTCAAAAGTGCAAGAGTGTAGACCTGACCCCGTTAATGGAAGTTTTTTACAAGGGTACGTATGTCCAGCTTTCTCTGATAGAGGGCTTTTCCTATTATGACGCCGTCAATCTTATTCTTTAATGTCTGAAGGGCATCAATATCCGCTTCCGTTGTTATCCCTCCCGAGACAATAAGTTCTTCAACCTTTTCAGGACTGTGTGGAACCTTGTCCAGAATTGTCTTTATTGATTGTATATCTATTCCTTCAAGCGTGCCATCTCTGTCCACGTTGGTAATAACAAATCTTTTATAACCTTTTTCAAGCAATCTTTTTATTACATAGTGCGGCGTCAGTGGGATTGTAACCTCCCAGCCACTGAGTGCTGTTTCGTCTTTTCTGTAGTCCACGGCAACCAGGATTTTGTCTCTCTGAGATTTATCCATTTTTTCTGTCAGTTCAGGGTCGGGGATTTCCATGTCTTCTCTGAACTGTTTCCCCCCATTCTGGTAAAAAAGTTTTATATCATTTTTTGTAAATCCTTCTTCTATTGCAAGAGGGATTAAAAGAGAGGTCCCAAGTACAAACAGGTCTACCCCCTGTTCAGAAAATTTTTCAATCTGTTCGTATCTCCTGATTCCACCACCGATTTGTATCTGACATTTACCGGTGGCATAAATATCCCGCATTTTTATTATACGGTTGAGAGTCTCTTCCTCTTTCTCAGAAAGTTTTCCAGTATGTGCACCCCAGAGAAAAACTATATGCAGTCTCTTTATACCTGCAACAAAATACTCCCGCACGATTTCCTGTACATCTGTTTTATACCGGACGGCCTGCTTAAAATCGCCTTTGTATAACCTGACAACCTCACTGCTTTTTAAATCTACGGCGGGAATAATTAGCATTTTTTTTGAGCCTCTCTGTATATTTGCACCCGGGGTAGTTGGGACAGGCAAGAAATGTCCCGTATCTGCCTCTTTTGACAACCAGAGGTACCTTGCAATGAGGGCAGATTTTATCCCCGATATTATATTCATCGTTGAAAATATTTTCTCTGTATCTGCACGCAGGGAAGTTTGGGCATCCAAGAAATAGTCCGTATCTTCCTTTCTTAACCGTGAGTGGTATTTTGCAGTTTGGGCAGGTTTTATCTTCCGCCAGAACCCTGTCAAATATTTTGCTGAATTTGTCAGGTTCGTTTTCTGCTTTCACAAGAAGTGGTTTATAAGCATCATAAAATTCCTTCAGAACATCTGTCCATTTTCTCTCTCCGTTTGCTATCCTGTCCAGGTTGTCCTCCATCCTTGCTGTGAAATCTGTCTTTATTATATCTGTGAAAAACTGCATCAGGATTTCATATACGACCCTGCCTATTTTGAGCGGTATCAATGCCCGTTTTTCTATCTTTACATATTTCCTGTTGAGCAGGATTGAGATTGTTGGAGCATAGGTAGATGGTCTGCCAATGTTGTTTTTTTCAAGGGTTTTAATGAGGGTTGCCTCAGTATATCTCGGCGGAGGACTTGTCTGATGTTCTTCTTTGATGTAGTGCAGCACGTTAAGCACTTCATCTTTTTGAATTTCTGCAACAATTTCCTCTCCTTTATCAATTTTTATCTCCCAGAGTTTTGTAAATCCCTCAAATTTAACTGAGTTACATACAGCCGTGAATCCGTATCTCCCGTTTTGTGCGTGCAGTTTTACATTGCTCACTTCTGCTTCTTTCATCTGGCTGGCAACAAATCTTTCCCATATAAGTTTGTAGATTTTGTATTGCTCTTCATTGAGAAAACTTCTCATCTTTTCCGGTGTTCTGAAAGGTGATGTGGGCCTTATTGCTTCGTGGGCTTCCTGGGCAGATGGGGATTTGCTCCTGTAGAAATGGGGCTTTGCCGGCAGGTAGGTTTCCCCATAGATTTCTCTTATATATTGTATTGCCTGATTTCTGGCGATTTTTGCCACTGAAGGGGAATCGGTTCGCATATAGGTAATCAATCCGATGTTTTTCCCCTCAATCGCGATACCTTCATACAACTGCTGGGCGATAAACATCGTTTTTGTAGAGGAATATCCAAGTCTGACTGAAGATTCCTGCTGAAGTGTGCTTGTGATAAAAGGAGGGTATGGTGTTATATGTTTAATGGTTTCGCTTTTTTCTGTCACTGTCAGCGTACAGGTGTTTAGTTCAGCAAGAATTTCGTCAATTTTTCCTGCATCCTTAAGGTCATATTTTTCTATCTTTTTACCGTTAATCTCGTCAAGTGTAAGATAAACTCTACCCCCATTTTTTTCGGATTCTGCTTTTACTGTCCAGTATATTTGCGGAACAAATCTTTCAATCTCCTTTTCCCTTTCTACTATGAACCGTAGAGCAACAGACTGCACCCTCCCGGCAGAAAGTCCCATGCCCAGAAAAGGGCTTATTGTATATCCAACTATCCTGTCCAGTATTCTTCTTGTCTGCTGTGCGTTAACAAGGTCTAAAGAAATTTTTCTTGGGGAATTGAAGGCGTCTCTTACTGCTTCCGGGACTATTTCGTGGAAAGCCACACGTTTTACCTCTTCAGGATTTTTACCTATGACATAAGATGTATGCCATGCAATGGCTTCTCCTTCCCGGTCTTCATCAGTAGCCAGATATATCTCACTATGTTCTTCTGCGGCTTTTTTAAGATTTGCTACAATTGCTTTTTTCCCGGGCATAATTACATATTTAGGCTCAAAGTTTTTTTCTATCTTTACCCCCATTTCATTTTCAGGCAGGTCCCTTATATGTCCCATTGTTGCTACAATTCTGTATTGGCTACCCAGTATTCCTCCGATAGTCTTTGCTTTGGTGGGGGATTCAACTATGATAAGTCCTTTTTGTTGAGTAGTCATCTTCTTTTTTTCTCTCCACGCTTTGCTCTGAGCAAGTCGAACCCCTGTCTTTTGTGATGAGGGGTTCATAATTTCGTCCGCTTATTATATTTTTTATAATAAGAAAAAGCAAGTTTTACTTTCAGAGGTATGTTATAATATGACAATGCGGGATAAAAGACTTAAGATTGCAATAGTAAGCGGCCCTACAGGCGGCCATTTTTTCCCCGCCCTGGCAATAGGGGAGGGGATTGTGAAAGAGGAAGGAGTTGCAGTTCAGTTTTTTGTCCCTTTCAGAAGGTACCTGACTGTATGGCTGGAAAGAAAAAGGTTTGAATATAGGATTATCCCTGAAGCAAGATTTTCGTGCAGGAACGTCCTCTTTCCTGCAAGATTTATTTATGCTTTTTTCCGCTCCTGCCTCTATCTTGCAGAAGGAAAATTTGACGGGGTTGTGATTACTGGAAGTTATGTTACTGTGCCATTTTTGCTGGCTGCAAAGTTATACGGTCTTAAAATTTTTGTGCATGAACAGAATTACCTTCCGGGTAAGGTTACAAAACTTTCACGATTTATTGCGGGCAGGATTGCTGTTTCTTTTCCGTTTTTGTCAAACCTTCCCAGAAACAGAACCTTTGTTACAGGTTTTCCTATCGTCAGTGATTTTAAGCGAAGGTTTCACCGGGAGGAACTGCTGGAAGAATTCGGGTTGTCTCAGGACTATACAACAGTTCTTATTCTGGGCGGGAGTCAGGGAGCCGTTTTTATAAATGAACTGATAATGGAGAATCTGGGCTGTTTTAAAGGAAAAAAGATACAGTTCATACATCTTGCAGGCAGTCAAAAAGAAGGGTTGGCTGATAGGTACCACCGACATAAAATTCAGGCAATGGTTTTTGATTTTTATTTTGATATGGCAAGATTGTATACTGTTGCAGATATTGTAATATGCAGAGCAGGTGCAGGGACTCTTGCGGAAATAAGTGAATGGAATCTTCCTGCCATTGTTATTCCTTATCCTTACGCTGGAGGTCATCAAAGATATAATGCTATGTATTTTGCCGAAAGAAAGAGTTGTATAATGCTTGAACAGAACAGTACAGGTTTCAAAAAATTTCCTGAATTATTTGAAAGAATGATGAATGAAATGGGTACCATAAAAAGGAATCTAAGACAGACCTCTATTTCCGATGTTAATGGAGATAATGTTAAACGTATCCTGGAGTTCCTCAATTGATGGGAAAAAACATCATTGACAGGGTGAAAAATATTCACCTAATCGGTATTGGCGGAACAGGTATGAGTGGACTTGCGAAGTTACTGCTGGATATGAATAAAAAAATTTCGGGGTCTGATAACAACTGTTCTTTAACCCTGGAAGAACTTAAAAAAAAGGGAATAAAGATTTTTTGCCCGCAGAAGGAGAAAAATGTTGCAGGCAAGAAGATAGAACTGGTTATTTTTTCTCAGGCGATTCTTCCTGATAATCCAGAGTATAAAAAAACTGTTGAATTGGGGATACCTCTTATAAGTTATCCACAGGCAATAGGATACTTGATGGAAAAAAGGAGAGGCATTGCGGTTGCTGGGACGCATGGAAAGACAACAACTTCATCCCTCATAGTATCTGTATTAATACAGGCAGGACTTTCGCCTTCTTTTTTGCTCGGGGGACAGATTAGAGGCATTGGAAATTCCGGTGTTGGTAACAGCAATTTGCTTGTTGTGGAGGCATGTGAATATAAAAGGTCTTTTCTGAACTATGCCCCGGAGATGGCAGTTTTGACGAATATAGAAAAAGACCATCTGGATTATTACAAAGACATAACCGATATTAAACGTGCATTTCATGATTTCCTTGAGAACGTCAGCGAAGGGGGAATAATATATTGTGCCGATGACAGAAATGCCACATATGTTGTAAGGGGACTTAAAAACAAAAAACTGATATCTTACGGGATTGAAAAAGGAGATTGGACAGCCAGAAATATAAGATTTGTTAAGACCCATTCTGAATTTGACTGTTTCTTTAAAGGTAAAAAGGTAGAGAGGATAAAACTGGGGATTTCAGGGATACAGAACGTTCAAAATTCACTTGCTGCGGTTGCCTGCGCGAGGTATCTTGGAGTAGAATGGAATGATATTCAGAGAGGACTTGAGGCTTTTAAAGGTGTTCACAGAAGGTGTGAAATCCTGGGGAAAATCGCTGGAGTTACCGTTATTGATGATTACGGGCATCATCCAACGGAGATAAAATGCACGCTCAAGTGCATCCGGGAGATATTCGGGAAGTCGCGGCTGATTGTTGTTTTTCAACCGCATCAATACAGCCGTACCCGTTTCCTTCTTAAGGAATTTGCAACATCTTTTCATGAGGCGGACAAAGTGGTGGTTCCTGACATATATTTTGTAAGGGATTCAATGCTGGAGAGAAAACTTGTCAACGCCCAGATACTTGTGGAGAAAATAAGAAAGAATGGTGGAGAAGCACTGTATCTACCGACATTTGAAGAGATTATTGAATATCTGTATGAGATTGCCAGACGTGGTGATGTTATTCTTACCGTAGGAGCGGGGCCGGTTGACGAAGTGGCAAAAGGACTTCTGCAGAGATTGAGAGCGAAAAATGAATAGTAAGGCTTTAAGCAGAGAAGAGATACTGCGGATTGAGAGAGAAACGGAAGATAAATACGGGATAAGTGGACTGGTTCTCATGGAAAATGCAGGATGGTCTACAGCAAAAGTTATTGCAGATAGATGCGGAGGAGTGCAGGGGAAAAAAGTTTATGTCTTTTCAGGTAAGGGAAACAACGGTGGAGATGGATTTGTCGCTGCCAGAAAATTTTTCAATATGGGGGCAGATGTGCAGGTATTCTATTTAGGCTCTCCAGAGAAGTTTACAGCAATTTCCTTTACAAATTATGAAATCTTGTGTAAAATGGGTATTGGATGTTTTTCGCTTGTCGAAAAAGATATAACCGATTTAAACCTGAAGGATGTGGATGTGCTTGTTGATGCCCTTTTTGGTATCGGGTTAAGAGGAGAGATTAAAGGGGTTGCATCGGAACTTGTGAGGGCGATAAACAGAAGCGGTAAATTTGTTGCCTGTGTTGATATCCCGTCAGGTCTGGATGCGGATACAGGGAAGATTTGCGGGGTCGCCGTTAAAGGAGATGTTACAGTCAGTTTCGGATTTGCTAAAAAAGGTTTTTATCTGAATGAAGGGCCAGAGTACTGTGGAGAAGTAGTTATTGCAGACATAGGATTTCCGCGATTCTATTACGACAGGTGAGAAATGACTAAACAAAAAGGTGTGAGTAGTATAGTTTTCCTGGTTATATTAGTTCTTCTGGCAGGAGTATTGCAAGGAGCAGAAATTGAAACGGTGGGCTTGAAATCAGGAACCTTTGAAAAAAAGATTCAGATTATTGACAGGATTGTTAATACAAAAAACAGGGTCTATCTGCCAGAACTGGGAGCCGTTCTTCAAGATGAAAAGGATGAGAAGATAAGAAGCAGGGCTGCTCTTGCACTTCTTGATATTGGTGATTCTACCTGCAATCCCTATTTTAAAAAAGCACTGGAGGATAGTTACTGGCAGGTGCGGCTCTATGGAGTGAAAGGATTGATAAAATACGGTGAGGGTAATCTCATACCTGTTTTTCAATCTGCGATGAGAGACAGTTACTGGCAGGTAAGATATTATGCGGCTATAGGATTGGGCAAGTATGGGGATGAGACTGTTGTTTCCGATCTCATAGGTTATTTAAGAGATGGGAAGGAAAAGGTCATTGAGCAGGTCTTATGGGCTCTTCTGACGTTATTACGGGGAGATGAAGCGAGAGCGAAATTTAAGAAACTTCCGGAAGAAAGTATTAAACCTGTCATTGACCAAACGAAAAGTTTCAATCCAGAGATCAGGATACGGAGTCTCTGGTTACTGGAATCTACAGGAGATAAAAGGGCAATTCCACACCTTATAAGAATGCTTTCTGACGAAAATGATGAAATTAAGATAAGAGCCCTCTGGGCGATTGAAAATCTAAAGAGCAAAGAAGGCAGTAAAGAAATAGAATCTCTTCTTGCAGACGAGTCCACAGCAGTAAAGATAGAAAGCATAAAGACCCTCGTAAATCTTAAAATGGAAGAGGGTATTGCAGGATTGATAAAAGGTCTTTCCGACCGCAATGAAACAGTGAGGATTTATTCGTTGTGGGCGCTGGAAAAGTTTAAAAATCCTGTCTCGTATCCTTACATTGCTGAGTCTCTGGCTGATTTATCAGAAGAGGTGAAAGACTATGCGGCGATGTTGATAGAAAGGATTAACGACCCGCTTTTTCTACCTGTTCTGCAGAGATTTATTGACAGTGAAACTTTCCCACTTGATGCCAGGCTGTCTGCCTTAACTATACTCGGGAAGGTTGGAGACAGAAGTGTCAAAAATTTTATTTTGAACAAAACCAAGGATTCCGATGCACTTGTAAGATACACTGCGATAAAAGCCTTCTCCTACCTGGATAATTTTGACCCGGATTACCTGAAGACAATAACCTACCTGGGAAACAATGATGTATCTCCAAGAGTTAGGTCGGAAGCCTCAAAACTTCTAGATGGCGTATTAAGAGAAATGCAGGTGAAACTTAACAGTTCTGAAAAGTCTAAGCGTGAACTTGCACTTGAAAGGATAGACTCTTTAATCGGAGCAAAAGGACTGCCGGCTCTACTGATCAAGATGGCTTCGTCCAAGTACCCCGCGGTGCGTGAAAAGATGCTTGTCCTGGTTAGTGAAAACCCTCATAGGATTTTCGCACGCAGTACAATGGATATGATGGAGGATCCTGATGTGACGATGAAGAAGCTCGCAGCGCTTGCACTTGGGAAAATAGGAAACAGACAGGCTGTTCCTCTTCTCCAGAAAGGATTGAAGCATTTTGATCCGGAGATGCAGTTAATATGTGCCTGGTCGCTGGCCAGGATGGGGGTAACTAAAAATATCTTTCCTGTTGCTGTCAGATACATTGAAAGTGATAATTCAGACTATCAAAGAAGAGCTGCCGAAACACTTGGATTTTTACGAGACAAAAGAGCACCTTCTGTTCTTCTGAGACGGATGGAAAACTCAGAACTTGATGTGAAACTTATTTGTGCATGGGCACTTGCGCGGATGGGAGAAGATAAGGGGATGGAAATGCTGGTAAGGCTGTCAGAGGAAGGTATAGAACCTATTAGAACGTCGGCAAACATATACCTGAGGGATGTATCAATACCTTTAAGTTTAAGAAACAGGGTTCCCCAGATAAGAGAGAAAATACATTTTGAAAGACTGGGTATCAGAGAAGTTAGCCCCAGGACTGTTACTATAAAGAAGATTACCACACCCATAGAAATAGATGGTTCTGACAGAGACAGGTTCTGGCAATCTGCGGAAAAAGAAAATCTTTTTATTGAGGTCTATGACGAAAATATAAAGTCTGAGGTGCAAACAAAAATTGCACTCGGTTATGATGAAAACAACCTGTACTTCCTTTTTATTTGTGATGACCCCGATACTTCAAAGATTAATCTGAATTCAAGAGATTTTATCACTCTTTCAATAAATCCTCTGAATTCTTTTAATGAATGGTATCAGTTTGTAATCCATCCTTTTAAACATATAAAGTATTCTTATATATGGAAGTTTTATAGGGATAGCGAGCCGGAGAGACAGTGGGTCTCTGACTGGAATGCGGAAACAAAGATTGAAAGCAGAAGATACATTATTGAAATGGCAATACCGCTAAAAGACCTGAAGGCAGAAAAAATTTCTAAGGATGATGTATGGAGCATAAATTTCCAGCGAGAGTCTGAGCACGTTCCCGTAACTGCATGGAGCGGCAGAATAGATAATCCTGAACAGTTCGGTATACTTTATTTTAAGGAATAAAATGGTACAGATAGAAAAGATGTTAATTTTGCCCCTATTGTTTTTTACAATAACCTATGCCTACTGTAGCGAATGGTTTGAAAAAAACAGGGGTCTATCTGCAGTTTTCCATCGTAACGTATGGGCATATATAGAAAGGGCTGATAAAGAAGATGATGCCGGCAGGTTGAAAGAAACAGATTTGTTCTTACGCAGGGCTGAAAAAAGGGTTGAAGAGGTAAAGCCCTTTAGGGCAGGCAGCTGGCCAAAAGAGTGGCCTGAGAATAATAAAAAAACCCTTGAGCTCCTTCAGTATGCAACTCCCGATGCCTATATCTGCAGGATTATAGGGGATTATGCATATTCACATAAAAGGATTAAGGAGGCTCTGGAGTATTACGAAAAGTATCTTCTGCTTTCAATAGTACCTGATACGGACTATATGGCAAAAGTGGCAGGAATCTTTCAGAATGAAAACAGGTTGCGTGAAGCCAGAATAGTTTATGAAAACATATATAGCGTTATAGAATCCAAGAATTTCCACGGCACAAAATTTTCTCCCGGATATCTTAACAGCAAAATTAAAAATATAGACTTAAAATTAAGGAAACCAAACATTTTGCTGCTTGATGTTTTTTTCAGTGGGGTTCAGGATTTCGTAAGAAGCGATTTCCAGAAAACTTTCACTGCAAGAGCCGAAAAGATGAATAGTTTTACAGTGATACAGCAAAGAGATTTTGATAGAGTTCTTAAAGAGAAAATGTTAACAAGGGATGAACTGAAGTATGTGGAAGAATTATCAGTAGTGGGCAGGATATTGAACGCTGATTATATTCTCAGACCTTCTCTGGCATTAATTGACAAATATTTTATCTTTCATGTTGATGTTTTTGATCCGATGAAAAAAATCTGGTTTGAAAGTTATGAATATAAAACGCAATCCTTTATGTATCTTTCAAATCTTATAGACAGATTTACCTTTCAATTTCAAGAAAAGGATATACCCGAAAGTCTTTTTTTACCGGAGGATAAATTTCTCTGGGAGTATGAAGCGGACGGGCTGATAAACGATTTAAAGATTTCTTCAGGGGGAACAAGAATAATAGCCGGTTGCGAAAGTGGAACGGTATACATTCTGAACAGTAAAGGAGTTGTATTGAAAAAATTTAATATGTCTGAAAAAATCTTGAAGGTAGCAATTTCTCCCTGCGGGAAATATTATGCGTGGTTATCGTTGGACGGCAAGGTTTCCTTTGCTGAAGAATACAGAGGTTGTATCAGGTGGAGCGAAAGGGTAGGTAATTACGGAAGAGACCTGGATATTTCAAAAGATGGAAGGTTTGTAGTAATAGGGATTAACGACGAGGTTATTTTTAAAGACCGCAGGGGTGAAGTTTTCTGGAGGGAATCAGTTCCTCAGTGGGCTACGAAAATAAAAATATCTGAAGATTCACACAGGGTTTTTGTAGGGATGGAAGATGGAGCTTACTGGTGTTTTTCTGATGAAGGTAACGTCCTGTGGAAAAAGAATCTGAGCAGCCAGATTATAGATGTAAAGGTATCATCAGACAATTATACATGCGCCGTTAACAAAGATGGGAAAACCTTTGTTTTTGATGCAAACGGTAATGAACTGTTGAGTTTTAATGCAGGACAGGAGATACAATATTCGGCCTTCAAACCCGGGATTATAGAACTTCTGGCAGGTCAAAAAGGGAAATATGTTTATCTACTCTCCTATAACAAGAAAAAATTGTGGGAATATAATCTGAGCGACAAGATTAATTTTATGGATGCTCTGGCTGACGGCAGATTTATATGTACTGTTGAAGGCAAAAATATTTTTGTTTTCAGGATAGTCTGGAAGTAACAAACAAAATTATAGTTTCTCACTGTGAAAGCATAAAGGAATATAAGGGGACTTCGTCCCTGATATAAGCAGGCTTCACCTGCGATATAGATTTGTATATCTACCGTATATCAACGTATACCGGGAACGCAAGTTCCTATATAACGCTTTTCAGTGGAGTTCGGGGTAAAGGAGGAATAGAAAATGGTTAAGGTAGGAATAGTAGGTGCGGGATTTATGGGAAGTATGCATGCAAATGTTTACAACCTTTTACCTGATTCAAAAATTGCAGGGATTGCAGATATACGCGGGGAAAAAGCAAAGTCGCTGGCCGCAAAGTTCAAAACAATACCGTATTATGATCCCCAGCAAATGATTGAAAAGCAGGATATCACTGTTATTGACATCTGTTTACCTACTTTTCTACATAAGGAATATGTGATTAAGGCTGCTGAGATGGGTAAAGATGTTCTGTGTGAGAAACCCATTGCCCTGACGGTGGAGGATGCGAATGAGATGATTACCGCTTGTAAAAAAAACAGGGTAAGGTTTATGGTTGCCCACGTGATAAGGTTCTGGGATGAGTACAGGTTTTTGAAAGAGGTATATGACAGCAAAAAGTATGGGGAACTGAAAACTTTTTCTTGCAGGCGACTTTCGCCTCTGCCTACCTGGGGATGGCAGGACTGGCTGCTCAGTGATGATAAATCAGGGGGTGCTCTGATAGACCTGCACATACACGATACAGATTTTATCAGGTATCTGATAGGTGAAAATCCTGAAAGGATATATTCAAAAACAGCTATGAATAAGGAGATACCCTATTCGCACATATACACCCTCTTCAGTTTTAAGAATGGCCTTGTAGTGTCAGCAGAAGGCGGATGGGACTATCCTGCAGTATTTCCTTTTGAAATGAGTTATATCGCCAAGTTTGAAAAGGCAGTCGTTGATTTTAATTCAAAAAACAGTCCATCGCTGGTTGTTTATGAGTTTTCAGGCAAGGTGGACAGACCTGTTTTTGAAAAAACAAAGATAGACGGAGCTGGAGGGAATATAAGCGACCTTGGAGGATACTTTTACGAATTAAGATATTTTGTGGACCACATATCTCACAACAAGCCTTTCATTATAGTTACACCTGAAGAGGCAAGAGATTCTCTAAAACTTACACTTCAGGAAAAAGAATCTGCCGATAAAGGGATTGAAATCGTTCTATGAAATCAGGGGCTGTTTCAATAGTCGGTAGACCTAATGTTGGCAAATCCACGCTTATAAACAGTTTGCTCGGTTACAAAGTTTCAATTGTATCTCCACGTCCTGCCATAACAAGGATAAAAATACTCGGGATGTATAACTCAGACGAGGGTCAGATTGTCATTCTTGATACGCCGGGTTTTGAAAAATCCCGTAATGAACTTGGAAAAATCATGCTAAAGACGATATTCAGTTCGGTTGATGATGCCGATCTGGTTTTATTTGTGATAGAGGCTGTTGGAGGCTGGAAAGAGACAGATGAAAGAATAATGGAATTTCTGATAAAGTTTAAAAAAAAGATGTTTCTTGTGATTAACAAGGTGGATATTCTTCCTCATAAGGAAGCGTTGCTGCCGATTATAAAAGAAAGCTCTGAAAAATATGATTTTGCCGAGATAGTTCCCGTATCTGCCTTCAGGAAAGAAAATATAGAGGTTCTCAGGAAGTGCATTTTTAAGTATCTGCCTGAGGGAGACAGGATGTTTCCTGGTGATATGAAGACAAACTTACCGCTGGAATACGTCATTGCAGAAATAATCAGAGAAAAAGCGGTTAATAAAACCTACCAGGAAGTTCCTCAGACTATAGCGGTTGAGGTTGATGCGATGACTGCAGGAAACAAAGACAAGAATATGATGGTCATAAAAGCCAGTATTATAGTTGATAGAGAAAATCTGAGGGGTATTATTATAGGCAAAGATGGTACAAAACTGAAAAGTATAGGTAAACTTGCAAGGGAAGAGATTGAAACGGTTGTCGGGAAAAGGGTTTATCTTGAGTTATGGGTGAAGGTTGTAAAAAAGTGGAGAGACCGACCCGAGGTCTTTCGCAGATTTGGCTACGGTAATATTTAATCTGACGGTTTTTTAAACATAGGAAGTTAGGATTTTTTCTCTCTTCTTTTTGAGGATTCGGTTATCTTCTGGTATTTCAGGTAGTTTTTTGTGAGTTTTTCAAGTTTTTTTGAAACAAGGTAGTTTACGGTGCCGGCAGGATAATTCCCTTTTTCGTCTTTTGTGCCTGCAGGGGTTCCTGTTAGAATTTCTATTCCTTCATCTATGGTTTTTACCGCCCATATATGGAATTTACCCTGTTTCACTGCTTCTATAACCTCGTCTTTCAACATGAGGTGTTTGAGATTACTTTCAGGTATGATAACACCCTGTTCACCCGTAATATTTTTTGCTTTGCAGGTATAATAAAATCCCTCAATTTTTTCATTTACTCCGCCTATTGCCTGAACCTCACCTTTCTGGTTTACAGAACCTGTTACTGCTATCCCCTGTTTTACAGGGAGTCCTGAAAGGGCTGAGAGTAAGGCATATAATTCGGTAGAGGACGCACTGTCTCCATCAATTTCCTCATACATCTGTTCAAAACAGATACTGGCACTGAAGACAGAAGGTTTATTATCCCCGTATTTTTCTCCTATGTATCCGGTAAGAATTAAAAATCCCTTGTTATGTATTGCCCCCGAAAGTTTTACCTCTCTTTCTATGTTTATCATTCCGCCTCTGCCTATATAAACCCTTGCTGTTATTCTTGAAGGTTTTCCAAAAGAATAATCACCGAGGGTAAAGACAGCAAGACCGTTGACCTGTCCGACGGTTTCACCTTCGGTATCAACCATAATTGTACCTTCTCTGATAAGTTCTTCAATCCGTTTTTCAATAAGATTTGATCTGAATATTTTCTCTTCAAGGGCAATATCAACATGTTTTTTCTGCACTGTTTCAGAATTTTCTGAAATTGCCCAGAAATTGGCTTCCCTTATAATATCTGCTATTTCAATGAATCTTGTCGTCAGTTTATTCTGGTGAGAGGCAATCCTTGAACCAAACTCAATTATTCTGCAAACGGCTTCTCTGTCCAATTGTTTAAGTCCTTCTTCCTTACAGAGTTTACTTATAAAAGCAGCATAGTTCAAAATGCTTTTTCTGTCTCTGTCCATAAGAGTACTGAAATCTGCTCTTACCTTGAATAGTTTTCTGAAATCTTCATCATAGTCAAAGAGTAAATAGAAAAGGAAAGGACTTCCTATAAGCAGTATTTTCACATCAAGAGGTATGGGTTCGGGTTTGAGGGTCGAGGTATTGATGAGGCGGAATTGTTCATTAAGGTCTTCTATGACAATTTCCTTGTTTTTTATTGCTCTTTTAAGTGTTTCCCATGCGAAATAATTTTTGAGGACATCCAGTGTCTGTAATATTAAATAGCCCCCGTTGGCTTTGTGTAATGCCCCGGCTTTTATCATGGTGAAGTCGGTTATCATCGCTCCGTACTGATAAGGTCTGTATTCTATCTTTCCGCTGAGGTTATACGAGGTCGGATTTGGTTCTTTTATAACAGGAGCGCCCTGTGTTTTTGAGTTATCTACAAAGACATTGACCTGGTACTTGAAAAGGGAAGATAGACGCTCAGGAAGTTTGACCCCGGGAAGTATTTCCACCTCTTTTTTTTCTTTAAAGTCATCTATGTTGTCAATCATATCTTTTTGCACATCATCAAGGTATTTTAGTACAGACGGGAATGTTTTGTATTTTTCCTTTAGTTCTTCAATCCTTGGTTCTATGGTGTATTTAGCGGTTTCGGTTTCAAGTTCGGAAAGTTTCTGCTGCGCCGTTTTTTCCAGTTTACGCACCTCTCTTGAAACAAGATTTAATTTCTCATACAGGATTTCCTGTTTCTTTTTTATATCCTCTTTGGCTTCTGCGGTCAGTTTTTCAATATCCTCATCCTCAAGAGGTTTTCCTTCTATGGTGGGTATTATAACTATTCCTGATGGTGTTTTCTTAATCTGAAAGTTTGAGACTTTTGCAGTATTTTCCAATTCTTCAAAAAGCTCATCGCGTTTGTTTTGAAACTCCTTGATTATTTTGTTTTTGTGTTCCTCGTATAACTGGCTTTCAAGTTTCTTGGGAAGTTCTGTTTGCAGTTCATTGATAAGCGCGCTCATATCTTTTTTAAAGATGACAGCTTTTCCCTTAGGCAACCGCAGAGCGGTCGGGGTATCAGGGTTTGAAAAATTATACAGGTAGCACCAGTCATCAGGTATGGGCTGGCTCTTTGCTATCTTTCTTACAGTCTGTTCTACGGAAGTTGTTCTGCCCGTACCAGAGATACCAGTGACAAATATGTTATATCCATTACTTTTTATTCTCAGCCCGAATTCCAGTGATTTTTTTGCCCTTTCCTGTCCAATGATTCCTTCAAGCGGAACAATATCTGCAGTTGTATTAAATTCAAAGTCTTTAGGTGTACACTCCTTTTTCAATCTTTCTGGAGAAATCTCGTATTTTTTCATAAACAGGTCCTTTCCCCGGAAGTTTTTTGAGGGGTCTGCGTTATCCTGCGTTGAAAATTTTTTTGCAAAATTTGTATAATCTATCTTACAGAATTTGAAAAGGAATGTCAATTATATCAAGATAACTAAACTTTGGCAAAGGTAATGTCTTAAAATGTCTGGAAAAAGATAATGGTGTGAGGTATCCTATAGGGATATCCTACAAAAGAAATCTTTTTCCAGAAGAAATTGGACTTGACCGAGTTTATTAATGCCTCTATTCTTTCCGGACAGAAAAAGAAACCCGTTGATATCCCTGTTAACAGGAAGGAGTATGATACTTTGATTGAAAAACTCAAAATGACGTCCAGATCCAAGAAACACGTCAAAGTTCAAAGAATTACCGACCCAAAATTTAATAGATAGTAAATTATCCCTGTCAAAAAGAATTAATCTGGTATCTCTATCTTATCCACAATTGCGGATTTCTGCAGACCCTCAATTCTCTCAATGTCATATTTCTGCCAGCCGAGCATAGAGAGTTTTTCACGGAGATAGTATTTGTAGTTCTCATAAGGGACATCGTCCGGGATGCGATGGTCTCCGTGAGGGATGTATCCTCCATCCTCAAAAACCTTCTCCACCCGTTTCAATTCTCTGATTATCGCTTCTTTTCCCAGTGCCAGCTGGTACTTGGCAATTCCACCGCGCAGGAGTATGTTGTGTCCGTATTCTTTCCTCAACTGTACAGGGTCTGAACCTGCTTGAACCTCAATCGGAAACATACAGTTTACCCCGCATTCCAGCCATATGGGAACAAGGTCGTTGATGTTGCCGTCACAGTCTGTCCATATAATATCAACTCCGTGCTGGCGCAATAATGTGGTTACCCTTTTCAGGCGGGGTGCAACTATTCTCCTGAACATTGCAGGGCTTATCATAGGCCCGTTACGGAAGCATATGTCCTCCCATCCTGCGGCGAAATCAACCTCTATCTCTGGAAGTACTCTGGTAAGAATGGTCTCATAAAGAACCGTAAGGGTCTCTACCATATCCTCAACCAGGTCAGGCTGGTCATAAAGCATCAATGAAATCTGTTCAAAGCCGACCCAATTTCTCAGAATACCGAAATAAGAACCCAGCGCTATTCCTACGGGATAGTTGAAATTTCTTAGTTCCTCATTCAGCCTCTTCAGGTCGTTGGGAATACGCCCCGGCGTATCAGGATTTAGTTGTTCCTTAAAGCGCTTCCAGTCATCCCAGTTGCTTACAGGCATTTTTATGTAGTGAGGGATGGTATGTGTACCTTCAGTCTGAACTTCCTGTATCGTTCCGTCCGGTAATTGTTCAATTCTTTTTCCTTTTTCCTCTTTCAGAATTTTCACCTCACCGCTAAACCCTGGCAGAAGTCTCATGTGAACAGGCACGTAAAAAGACGGTTCAACCCCAAAGTATTCTTCCACAGAACAGCGGCCCTCACCTCTTACGATGGTAGATGACAATCCTTCCTTGTGCCATCTATCAAGGGTTTCGGCTATGTATCCAAATTCCCAGTGGATTCCCCTGTCTATGCTCTGAAAATGCATCTGTCTTCTGAATCTTTCCCTGCTTGTCATTGTATGTTTTGATGCGTCTACTATGCTTTTTTTCATTTCTCCCCCGTTTTACAAGTCTTTGTATTTTAATATCGTGTTTCCGCCAAGTCAAATTTATCCTCTATTCCATCTCCGGCATGGAATGGGGGAAGAAACTGAAACTTGTCAGTTGAAAACAAAAAAGTTATACTGAAGTATTATGAATATGAA
>DYKC01000204.1 GCA_020722825.1 Vermiphilus sp. | reverse complement strand
AGGTTCGTGCCTTACGGCACTCACCCAAATTTTTGCTTCGCAAAAACTTCTTTTTTGGCATTAATTTAAAATTTTGTATCATAATTAACATGAACTGGCTAAAAATTGAACAAGAGAGCAACAGAAGAATCAAAGTTAGATTCCCGAAAAAGTATTAAAGGGCATGAATGGCATCCAGAAGGAAAATTCTGGTTATTTTCAAATACCAATGGAACTTTGAAGAAGATTTTGAAGGTTTTTGAAGGTGAAGAAATCCATTTGGACCCAGCCCTGCAAACTCAATTTCAATCAAAGAGTCATTGCAACCCCGCACTTTCACACAAGGTGCGGAGGAAACAATCCCATCTCGAAGACCTCCGCCGAGAACTCATCTCAAGAAAATACAGTTATAAAACCGTAAAAGGTTATCTCTATTACAACAGAGATTTCCTGAGTTTTATAGGTAAAAGCCACTTAGAAATAGCCGATAATGGCATAAAAGGCTATCTGGTTTACCTTACCGAAGAAAAACAAGGCTGCAACCTCAACATTAAATCAGGCAATAAATGCCATGAAGTTTTATTATGGGACAATGCTGAAAAAGAAGTTTATCAACGAAGTTAAAAGACTAAGAAAAGATAAGAAACTACCTGTTGTCCTAAGTGAGGAAGATGTCGCGAAGATCCTTTCATCTGTCGATAATATCAAACACAAAGCAATTTTGATGCTTATATATTCTGCTGGGTTGAGAGTTGGCGAGACTGTGAGATTGAAACCAGAGAACATAGACAGCAAGAGGATGTTAGTTTTTATTAAGAATGCAAAAGGGAGGAAAGATAGATACACAATACTTTCAAAAACGGCATTAGAGGTATTAAGGGAATATTGGCAAGAGTATAGACCAAAGAAGTGGCTATTTTCTGGTCAGGAGAAAGAAAGGCATATAACAACCCGGACGGTCGAGAAAATATTTTCAAATGCATGCCAGTTTGCCAAGATACTAAAACCGGTGACAGTTCATAGTTTAAGGCATAGCTTTGCTACTCATCTGTTGGAAAGTGGTGTTGATTTAAGGTATATTCAGGAGATACTTGGACACAAAAGCAGTAAAACTACCGAAGTTTACACCC